>NZ_JAUDRJ010000003.1:2279048-2579048 GCF_030382115.1 Nostoc sp. GT001 | reverse complement strand
ATAAACTTCGGTGACTCGTCCTTTGATATCTACGCGCCGTTGCACAAAAGAGCGTTTGCGCTTACCAGCAAAGATACTATTAATCGCGTCTTTAGCACCTGATTGTGGTTCGTTCCCCTGCATTAACTGCACAAACATCTGCTGAATCATCTGGGGATTTTCCCGCCAAGTGGGAACGGAGATATCGGTTCCTACTTCGCTTAAGTAGCCGTAATCTTGCAGCAATTCGTTAAATGCTTGGAGGATTTTCTCTCCTTCGGGGGTTTGTTTTAATTGTTCAAATACTTGCTGTGGCTCAAACTCCAGCAATACCTGCTTGGCATCTGTAGCGATCGCACTGAGCGATCGCAATGCCGCTACCTCTGGGGTAACGCTATGATCGATTTGCTTATCCTTTACCCGAAAAATAGCCTGTCTCAGGGCAGCACTCAAGGGAGCTAAAATGCTGTAATACGTTCCATGACGCAGCAACTCCAGAATAAAATCAATTCTTGCCAACAAGCTAGGTGGTTCCAAGCTATCTATATCTTCCTGCGCCAACTGCGACAACCCAGGAATGAATCGGTTGTGATAATCTTCCTTAAAGTCCTTTTCTAAACTTAATTCCCGCTTCAGCAACTTTCCTAGTCCTGGCAAATTTTCCCAAGTTGACTGCAAGGAGGGTTTACTTAATTTAGCTCCTCTGGTTAAAAATTCCAGACTTTCCGGTGGTAGTCCCATGCGGAGAAAAATATCTCCTAAGAGGGACGCATTAAAGTAAGCTCTGGAATAGTGCAGAGTTGCTGTTTTGGCAAAATCTAACCCCAAAGCGCGATCGCCTAAAACTAAAGTAAAAAATTCTCCCCAAACTCCACAAGTTAAGGGACGATTAATTGACCATGTTAAGGGGTGAATTACTCCGGGAATCACTTCAGCAGCGATTTTGCGTGTCCACATGGGTAACAGAGTGGTGATCGGTCGAGATTGCAGCACCCAAAGCGTTTGCCCATCATAACTCCACTCGATATCTTGAGGAGTGCCATGATAACGTTTTTCGAGTCGGTAAGTAAGGTAAGCAACTTGCTTAATTAATGATTGTGGGACTCGTCCTTGACCCTCTAATTGTACAGAGTAGGAATTTTCTGTTTCAACGACAAAAGCGCGATATTGTTCTGGTGTGATTTTTCCCGAAACGACTTGCGTTGCACTGCCTGGAAGGGCTTCAATAATGATTGCATCGCCTTGCTGGGTAATGGGATCGCGGCTGAAAGCAACACCAGAATATACACTCTGGACTTGTTGTTGAATCAACACAGCCATTGCTGTATCATTTAAGCCGCGATCGCGCCGATATTGGATAGCTGAGGGATGATTGTAGGAAGCTTGAACTTGAGCGATCGCTTCTTTTAATGCCTCTTGGCTAGTAACATTTACAACTGTTTCATACTGTCCAGCAGCAGAAGCTTGTTCTGAGTCTTCTCCAATAGCGGAGGAACGCACCACCAAGGGGGATAATTCTGAGGGCTGGAGAAATTCTGTTAACCCTTCTGGATTGTCGATAGGTGCTAGTACCCATCCCTTCGGCACTGGATAGCCCCAGCGCTTAATTTGAGATAATGTCGCTGCCTTTTCTCCGACTATGGCAGCATTCAACTCTTCATCTAGAGAAACCATTGTGCGCTCGCCGCGTAAAAATTCCAACATCGCTTGCGATTCTGTTTGTGCCTCTTGGGCTGGCAGTTTCATATCATCAGGAATTTTGGTGTAAATCCAGCCCATTAAACCAGCTAAGGCCACAGCAGCAAATATTCTGGGAATATCGCTAAAGTGCAGAAGTGCCACAAACAATGGAAAAAGTAGCAAAACCCCAAATTTGACTAACTTTCTTGATTGCAGAATTGTAAAAGCAATACCTGCAAAGAAAGATACAAATATCGCTACAAGTGGATCGTGTACGACAAATCCCCAGACAACATTTGTCGTACCTGCTCCTCTGCCTATCCAGTATCTACCGATTACCAGAGCGATTAGGGCAAGTAATTCCCAAGACGATCCATCTGGGAAGAAAATGCGGCTGAGTAAGACTGCCGCAACTCCTTTAAAAGCTTCTGACAAGACTGCCAGAATTCCGACAATTTTACCGCCATGATAAAAGGCAGCTGATACACTAATATTTCCTGTACCAACTTGTGATAACTGCTTCCGTTTAAGGGCATAAGTTATCCATGCAATCAGGGGTAATCCGCCCAAAAGGGGGCAGAGAATTAAAATAACTAAGATACCCCAAGGTTCAAACATTCTGGATTTTGGATTTTAGATTTAAATTTTCCATCTAAAACCTCAAATCTAAAATCTAAAGTTTTTCTGAAATTTTTGATGGTTATTAGGGGGGCTTTTTCAAAGAGAATTCAGGAGTCAGGAGTCAGAATTCAGAATGATGGCTAAGGCATAAACACGGGGGTTTAAAAACAATCCAAATTATAGATTTAGAAGTATACAATCAGCTAGTGGTTTGAATCCCCCAAGGAAAGACATTCTGAATTCTGGATTCTGGATTCTGTATTCTTCTTCAATGACTAGTTGCTAAATGGACACTTGGCTAAGACGGAAACCGTTTAAGACAAGTGTCCTTCTAGACTACTAATGGTTTTAGTTTAGCGCATAGGCAGCTTGCAGCGCCCAAATGACGAGAGCAGCGATCGATCCCAGAAGCAACACGGTAGAGATAGTGACTACTTTTGGGGAATCTGCACCCTTAAATTTCATAATTCCGCGATTTAAGTCGGACACAGCTTTGTAATCCTCTGTTGTTGGAGCATGAGATATTTGTCCGTTTTGATTGTAGTCCTTCTCTTTGCGGATGACGTTAAATTCACTTTAAAAATTTAGGACTGGGGGCTGGGGCGCAAGGGGGACAAGGAGATAAACAAAACTCCTAACTCTTAACTCCTAACTCAGCACTCAGCACTCCTAACGCCCAATCCCCTACTATCATTGAAAAGCAACTCAGTATAAGAGGGTGTGAGTAGGTGAAAATAGCACTGAGCGTAATTTTAGCGGTGGTTGTGGGATTGTTTGTGGTAATCGAGATTGGATTGCGATCGCTGTTTGGTTTTGGTAATCCCCTGATTTATATTGGCGATGAGCAGATTGGTTATTTGTTGGCTCCTAACCAGCGTACCCGTCGTTTTGGGAATCGCATTGAAATTAATGAATATTCTATGCGAGGTAGTCCGATCAAAAAGCTACCTGCACCTACTGGCCTGCGAATTCTACTTTTAGGTGATTCTATTGCTAATGGTGGTTGGTGGACAGATCAGACTAATACAATATCTAGTTTGATGATGCGTTCTCTAGCATCATCCACTAATAGTAATTATCAGGAAGTAGAAGTGCTAAATGCTTCAGCAAACTCTTGGGGGCCAAGGAATGAATTAGCTTATTTAGAGAAGTTTGGCAATTTTAACGCGCAAGCAGTGGTGTTATTAATTAATACCGATGATTTGTTTGCTACTCCTCCCACTTCTTTACCAGTAGGACGCGATCGCAATTATCCAGATCGTAAACCTCCCCTGGCATTAGTGGAAGTATGGCAGCGTTATATCGTCAAGCAAAAGCCAATTCCTGAACTGCAAGCCGTCCAAAATGAATCAGGCGATCGCGTGGGGATTAATCTGGAGGCGATCGCTAAAATTCAAGCCTTGACTCGCCAATCCAATAGCAAATTTCTGCTGGTGATGACTCCTTTACTACGAGAAATTGGTCAACCNAGGCCCCGCGATTACGAAATTAAAGCACGTCAGCGCTTGAGTGATTTTACCAAAGCACAGCAAATTAACTATATTGACTTTTTACCGAATTTCAATTCAACTACCAACCCCCAAAGTTTGTTTCACGATCACATCCACCTCAACTTACAAGGTAATAAATTTGTCAGTGAAGTTATGGAGCGATCGCTTTTGGAAATACTGGGGGAGGCGTCACTTCGTCACTAATATTCGTGTTTTAGTTAGATTTTTGAGTATCTCTAACCAAATTATTTAACTCTTCCTGCATTTGACTTTGGACTATTTCATAACAAGTATTCACATAGTTACGATCTCTAGCTGCATCTCGACCATATCTTTCAAAAGTAATTGGATGACAGACACGAGTGTGAATCTGCACAGGTAGAGGAATATTAGGCAGAGGGCCAATAGACAAGCCCCAAGGCAAACCTAAGTAAATTGGGAAAACTCCAGGGTCAATTTGATATAACCACGGCAATCCCCACTGATGCAATTGTTTAACGAAATCATAGCAATCGCATAAAACTATCAAGCTATCATGAGCGCCTACCGAGATTACAGGAATAATCGGAACTTCTTGTTTTAAAGCTAGCTTGATAAAGCCCTGATGACCAGCAAAATGAATTTTATAACGTTGGCTATAAGGACGAAACATATCATATTGTCCTCCAGGATATACCAGAACGCTAGCACCCCGATCGAAAGCCGCGCTAGCCATTTTGGGATGTGCAACAATTGCTCCGAATTTCTGGGCTAATCCTGCTATTTCTGGACTCACTTTCCAAGCGGAAGGGTGCATTAGACCATACACCAAACGCTCGGTTCCAAATCTCGAAAACCAATCGTACATCATCATGATTAAATCTGGAGACGCCATTCCCCCATTATGAGATCCAACCAGTAGCACTTTCCCTGTTGTTGGTATGTGATGCCATCCATCAGTTTTTACTTGAAAGTAATAACGGTAAAACCATTCCCATACAGGCATCAATGATTCAATAAACTGAGCATCTCGCTGTGTTAATGAGTGATGAATCTTTTTCGAGAATTCTGATGTTAAACAATTGTCAGCGCTGACAGAAATTTTCTCTATCTGTTTTGGAAATTCCATAATTAATCGCCCATCTTCCATCACTCTTGCAAGTATCTCTGCAACTGCTCTAAATTCCAATACCCCAAAATTTTCTTCACTTTCTAAACAAGATTGATACTAGCCTTGGTGGTTTATTTTTATCTTCTTCATGCCACCATTCTTTGAAATCTTCAAGTAAGAAGCCATGAACTTTCGCTGCGTTAAAAAAATCTGATAAATGATGCACAAATGCCGGAATTTCAATGATCTCTTGCTGTCTTTGGAAATTAGCTTTTGTACCTTTATATTGCTTAAATGGATGAAGCTCACAGATAAAAAAATATCCTCCTTTGACTAATACACGAAATGCTTCTGAAAATATCAAGCTGAGGTCTTCGATATGTTCTAAAACAAGATTACAAGTGACCAAATCGGCAGACTCATTTTGACAAGTCCATTGCTTAGTAATGTCTTCTGTAAGAAATACCACATTAGTAGCCCTCACTTTCTCTTTCGCCTTTTCGATCATCTGTGCTGAAAAATCGATCGCACAAACTTTCAGAGCAATTTGTGAAAGTAAAAGTGTATTTTTACCTGTGCCACAGCCAATTTCTACGACTGATTTACACCTCAAACCCATCAAGGTTTCTCTGGTGACAGTTTGATCGAGATCGCGCGTCAGATTTTTGTCAGCATCGTATGTGGCTGACCAATTATCGTATGCTGCTTGAATACTCATATAGCTTCATTTTGCCGATTACAGGGTATTATCCTATTTCACGTGCGATCGCACAGTCCGAGTACAAGTGCTGCCGCCAGTGCCGCTATTGTCCGAACGTGGTTCCAGAACGTCCAATTGGTAAGATATCTAGCCCATAGGTTCGTGCCTTCAGTGCTATCCGGTTTGGCGATCGCTAAGGCATCATTCAGCGGCACATTGAACGCGATCGTCACTAGAACGGTGCCAATAAGATAGAGCAAGCTACCGATAAGCAGATAGGCAGCGCCAGGTTGATGCCACTTTAACACCGAAGAAACCGCTAGAAAAATGCAAGCCACAGCCGTCCCGAAGAGTGCCAACATGAATAACGGATTGATCGCAGTGATATTGATGGATTGCATGGCGGCAATACCCTCCTTTGGCTGGAGTCGTGCAAGGGCATTCATCACGAAAGTCGAGAAGGCAAAGAAGACGCCAGCCACCAATCCGCAGCCTAGTGCTGTGAAAAGCGTCAAAGGGAAGCGCAAATTGTCAACAAATATCATAAAGCCTCCTGTTAATTACTGCCCAACGCCTTGTTCGCAGATGGTGTTATGTCACAATACGCTTGGGTTAAAGGTTATTGGTGTAGATGATTGGTCTTTCAAGACGCGATAAATCGCGTCTCTACAATCTGGGTTTTGGGCTTATCCGATCGGACATGATGTTATTTTATTTGCTGTTGATCCCACAACTACTCTTATTACTGCGTTGCGACGCAAGCAGTTTGTTTAACGAGCGATCGCACTGCTTGGGACAATGTATTTGCAACCTTTTGACACCTACGATCCACAGACTACGTTACTGGAAATTTGAAACAAATATCTTAGCTGTATAGTTTGGCAAGTCAGCTACTAAACCATCCTCTCCAGATTTCACTTCTTGATTGCTAACCAGACCCAATTAAAGCTGCTCTTTTGTTGCAACGCAGTGGCTTTTCCAGTCATCACATTACTCTATCTACTAGCTGATTTTAAAATACCTATCCTTAAAAGGTGGATAGTGGGGAGCAGGGGAGGATAATTAATGACAAATGACAAATGACCAATGACTATTTACCAATATCTTCATTCCAAAGTTCGGGGTTAGTTTCAATAAACTCACTCATCATTTGTTCGCACTCATCAAGATTAAGATCAATTACGTCCACGCCATGAGATACCATAAATTCTTTAGCACCAGGAAAAGTTTTGGATTCTCCAGCGATGACTTTTTTAATGCCAAATTGTACTACTGCCCCAGCGCACAGGTAACATGGCATTAAAGTTGAATAGAGTGTTGTACCTCTATAGCTGCCAACTCTTCCAGCATTGCGGAGACAATCAATTTCGGCGTGGGTAACAGGATCGCCGTCTTGTACACGTTTATTGTGTCCTCTGCCGAGAATTTTACCATCCTTGACGAGAACCGAACCAATAGGAATTCCCCCTTCTTGTCTGCCTTGTTTTGCTTCTTGAATTGCAGCTTCCATAAACTCATCCATATAATTCTCCTTTATGACAAAACAACTTGTATTAATGGATCACGATGGCGGTGTAGATGATTATTTAGCAACTATGCTGCTGTTAACGATGGATAGTATTGAACTCCTTGGTGTTGTCGTCACTCCAGCAGATTGCTACGTTCAACTAGCTGTTAGTGCCACACGTAAAATTATAGATTTGATGGGATTTTCTCATATCCCGGTAGCAGAAAGCACTGTGCGCGGTATCAATCCATTTCCTACTCTCTATCGCCGTGATTCGTTTATCGTTGACCATCTCCCCATTCTCAATCAAAGCAAAACCATCACCACGCCTCTGCTTGCCGAAACAGGTCAAGATTTCATGATACAGGTGTTGCGGGACGCATCAGACCCCGTAACGTTGATGGTAACTGGGCCGTTGACAACGGTAGCCGCAGCTTTAGACAAAGCACCAGAAATTGAAGCCAAGATTCACAAGATTGTGTGGATGGGGGGTGCGTTGAATGTTGGTGGCAATGTAGAAAAAAGTTTAGAACCTGGACAAGATGGTTCTGCTGAATGGAATGTTTATTGGGACGCGATTTCAGCCGCGCGGGTATGGCAAACCCAAATCGAAATTATTATGTGTCCTTTGGATTTAACTAATAATGTCCCAGTCACGTCGGAGTTAGTATACAAAATGGGACGACAACGCCACTATCCCATCTCTGATTTAGCCGGACAATGTTATGCACTAGTTATCCCCCAAGATTATTATTTTTGGGATGTGTTGGCAACGGCTTATTTGGGACATCCAGAATTTTATCAACTGCGCGAATGGGAAACAGAAATTATCACCACTGGTCTTAGTCAGGGGCGTACTAAAGTAGTTACTGGCGGTCGTAAAATTTATGCAATGGATCAGGTAGATAAAGAGGCTTTTTATGGTTATATTTTGCAGCAATGGGCAAGATAAAAAACTAAAAAATTAGGTGGCGTGGTAGGGCGAACGCATCTAATAGCAGGCATCGCCCCCACAACATTCTTGAACCTATCCCACTAATAATATCTGTGCTACAAAGCTTAAGCTTATTGAGAACTGAAAACGAAAAATCAAGGTTTTCAAGCACATTTTACGAAAAGAACTAGGGATTTTTACAATAGTGGGATAGGTTCTTAGAGTAAAAAGGAGCGATCTTACCCCCCACCCCCAAGCGTGATGGATGCTGACGAACCTCAAAGTCCGCAGCCCACGGCGACCAGTCAACCGTCAGACCATCGTGAAGGTCGGCAGCTGACCAGTGTTGTCAAAGAGACCAACGCTGTAGCTGCCTCCATACGGCACGATCATCGCGTTTGATCGCACGGCGGCCCGCGCCCAGTCTGCGTTCCCAACTGCCGACGCTGCAAGCGCCGCCAGCCCAGTAGCCTGTATGCACTGCAAGAAGTACGCGCTGGTCACGAGGAGTAGGTCGTAGGTGGGCTGGTCGTAGTTTGCGATCGCGAGGAACACGTTCTGGGGCTGCCATGTTGCCTTGCCCCGTGCAACCCCAGCCGACTGGATCGCCAGGAGTGAGTCGGCACCACCTGCACCGTTGACAATCTCAGCATAGCGACTGCCCGGCCGACTTACGGCTTGCTCGACGTGTCGCCGCCAGTTGTCGAGCGGGCGGATCTCCTCGACAGCATAGGTACTATTGAAGAGTAAAGTTGGGTTGTAGATGAAGTAGCCTACAGGAGCCATTGCGTTCGTCGGCTTTGAACCGGTGAGAATCTGGTCGAGGTAGCCCGCGTTGTACCCGTAGCTGTCAGTGAGTCCCTGGGCTGCNGCGCCCCGAAGACTCCCCTCAGCGTAAGCGATCGCTCCGGCATCGTTGCCGTTGAATGCTGTGAGTGCGGCGTTAATGCGCGTCACAATCGCGTCAAAGCTATTCGCAGTCGGCAAAAATCCGGGACGTGGGTTCGGCGAACCCGGCACCGGAAAGCGGATGAAAGCGTCGCGCAACCACACGCCGCCAAAATACCCGGCGAGGTGCATCAGCCACAGCAACGTCGGGAGCGACGGGTCGCCAGGTTCGGACGGTCGGAGTGTGCGCTCGAACACGTACACCGGGACGTAGCGTGAGAGAAAGTCGATCGGATCGTGACCCCCAGACGGGGTTGTGCGTGCGTAGGCGCTCACGAGTCGGTCGAGGAGGTCTATATCTTCGGTCATGACAGTCCGAAGGTTGTCGAAGAATGGGTAGGTCGGCAGGTTGAGCCGCAGCCGAGGTTGGCTTTGTGCGACGGCGATGCTGCCGAGAAGTCCAGTTCTTGAGAGGGACGTGGTGGCGAGTCCGGTAACTCCCGCTCTCACAGCGCCGATGAAGAACGCACGGCGCGAGATGTGGTTGTGCATGATGATTCCCTCTGCTACTGAATTAAAATACAGTAAATTTAATAAATCTCCAATTTCAAGAATTTTCTATATAAATTAATAGGCTTATTTATCAACAATCAACTATCAAGTAAATATCAAGTAAATATTAAGTAAATATCAGGTATAGAGGATAAATCCTAAAAGCGATACCGATAGAGAGCGATTTTTTTCGGGGGAGATGGGCAACAATTAAGCAGAGGACTTAAACATCAATCATCCCAAAGACCTTGAAACTTGGTAGATGCAAGTTCGGTGTAACGAACAGTATGCGGAATATTTTTATGCCCCAAATAACTCTGAATTGTTCGGGTATTAATACTTCGATTAGCCAGATAATAACCTGTTCCATACCGCAGCATATGAGCATGAATAGGGAAAGACAAACCAGCTGATTCACCAGCCCGCTCAACAATGCCGACGATCGTATCATGTGCCAACGGGCCAAGTCGAGAAGACTGGAAAATATAGGGACTAGCAGGATAATCTCGTTGCAGATGACGGAGAGAGCGAATCTCCAAACCTGAAAATGGTTGAACCGAGGGCGTACGTTTTTTGACTCGCCTCACGTAAATTGTACCACCATTCCAATCTATTTGCTCGCAGCGCAGAGATGCCGCTATGGAAACTTTATTAATATTATTCTATGCTCAAACATCCAAAAAAAGTTGCTGTAAAAGCTTCACGATACAATTCGTATAAAGTATTTTTTTAAACAGAAGAGAGGTTTAATGATTATTAATAATTAATAAAATTTAAACCTAAGAAGAGAGCCGCTACAGTTCCGGCAACAGAAATTTCTCCCTGAATAATTTTATCTAAAACTGATTCTACAGGAATTAATATAACTTCAATCTCTTCTGTAATATCTAGTTGCTGCTCTCCAACTTTGGTCACATTTTCTGCTAAAAATAAATGTATTTGATTAGTATCTTTACTCGGCTTATCGTATAGAGTTCCAATTTTTTTAAATTCTTGGGGAATATAACCAGTCTCTTCTCTCAGTTCTCTAATTGCTGCTACTTCGGCACTCTCTTTTGTGGGATCGAAATTACCTGCTGGCAGTTCCAAGAAAAATTCACCTACGGCGTGTCTATATTGCCGGACAAAAATAATTTCTTTATTACTAGTAATAGGTAAAATCATTGCAACGTCAGGCTTAATACTGACAAAATAATCATCTATAATTTTACCATTCGGTAATTCTATTTCATCTTGCCTTACCTGACACCAAGGGTTATCTAAAACCATTTTTGATTTTAAAATATTCCATTTTTTTAAGTTGTTCATAAACTAAGTAAAAATAAAATGTATATATAAAAAGTTTGCAATGAATGTAAAAAAGTATAACAGATGTATCCGATAATTTAAATTTTGAACTTACACTGGCTTTTGCAATAACATAATATGTAAAATAAGTATGCAAATAAATGTAAATTTATTTACAGTAAACAAAAGATTTCCGTTGACTATTAGTCGAGGTACAACGGCACAGACAACGAATGTATGGGTGAGGATTTCACAGGATGATATCGAAGGCTGGGGGGAAGCATCGCCATTTGGTGTGGGTAATCATCGGCAATCAACTGATGCAATCAAAGATGCTCTAGAGCAAGTTGTGCCGCTGTTGCAAACATTCAGCCCCTTACAACGTCAGGAAATTGAGCAAGTTTTAACACAAAACCAAGTTCCTTCTGCTGCAAGAGTTGCGTTGGATATGGCAATGCACGACTGGTTGGGTAAGCGCGTAGGTTTACCTTTGTGGCAACTTTGGGGACTCGATCGCAATCAAATAGTCCCGACTTCTGTCACAATTGGGATTAATTCGCCTGAAGGCGCTAGGGCGAGAGCGCGAGACTGGTTAAAATTTACCGATGTCCGTCTTTTCAAGGTGAAGCTAGGTAATCCAGATGGCATAGATGCCGATCAAAAAATGCTCTTATCGGTGCGAGAAGAAGCACCTGAACTAGAATTTTTCGTTGATGCCAACGGCGGTTGGAGTTTAGAAGATGCGATCGCTATGTGCAATTGGCTAGCAGATTTAGGTATAAAGTATGTAGAACAGCCATTGCCACGGGGAGAAGAACCAAGTTTAGCAAAACTCAAACAACACTCTCCCCTCCCCATCTTTGTCGATGAAAGTTGTTTCACAAGTGCTGATATTCCCGATTTGGCAAATTACGTGGATGGCATTAATATCAAACTGATGAAATCAGGGGGACTAACAGAGGCAATGCGAATGGTGCATACAGCACGAGCATATCGGTTGCAAGTAATGTTCGGTTGCTATTCTGACAGTTCGCTAGCTAATACAGCAGCATTACAGCTGGCACCACTAGCTGATTATTTAGATTTAGATAGTCACCTGAATTTAATTGATGACCCTTTTACGGGTGCATTGCTAAAAGCAGGAAGAGTTTTGCCAAACGATTTACCAGGCTTGGGAGTACAACACAGTGCGTCTACCACTTAATCAACGAGTAGCTATCTTGCTACATGAAGGAACTACTGGGACTCAGGGTAAAACAGGGCTAGCAATTTTACGTTACAGTGAAGCCCCAATCGTAGCCGTAATCGATCGCGAGTGTGCTGGTAAATCCCTACCAGAATTAACAGGCATCAAGCGTGATGTGCCGATTGTGGCATCGGTAGCCGCAGCCCTAGAGTACAAACCAGAAGTTTTAGTAATTGGTATTGCCCCTGGTGGTGGTGCTGTACCAGATGATTACTGGCTGGAAATCAAAGATGCTTTAGAAGCGGGAATGTCTTTAGTGAATGGTTTACATACACCAATGGCAAGTATCCCAGAATTAAATGCACTGCTCAAACCAGGGCAACTAATTTGGGATGTCCGAAAAGAACCATCTAATATCAGCGTTGCTAGTGGAATGGCACGTACCCTTCCGTGTCGGCGGGTGTTGACAGTGGGAACCGACATGGCGATTGGTAAAATGTCAACTAGTCTAGAGTTACATTGGGCGTCAAAACTGCGGGGCTGGCGTTCTAAATTCCTCGCCACGGGGCAAACTGGGGTGATGTTAGAAGGAGACGGTGTGGCTTTAGATGCCGTGCGGGTAGACTTTGCCGCTGGTGCTGTGGAACAGATTGTTATGCGCTATGGCAAAAACTACGACATCTTGCATATTGAAGGACAAGGTTCGCTGCTACACCCTGGTTCAACAGCAACTCTACCCCTAATCCGTGGTTCGCAACCAACCCAACTAATATTAGTACATCGGGCGGGACAAGTTCATGTCCGCAATCATCCCCATGTAATAATTCCACCTTTACCAGAGGTGATTCGAATGTATGAAAGTGTTGCTAATGCTGGTGGTGCTTTTGGAAGTGTTTCTGTAGCGGGTATAGCACTGAACACAGCCCATTTAGATGAATCTGCGGCTCAAGAAAGCATCGCTCAAACAATAGCAGAAACAGGGCTACCTTGCACTGATGTAGTCCGCTTTGATGCCAATGTACTTTTGGATGCGGTGATGAATAATTAGTTGCTGTAGAATGCTTTAACCCTAAACTCCTGAAAGAAAACTGGTTCCGACACCGGAAGAAGTGGCACAACACGAGAAGGAACACAGCGATCGCTTGGCAGCAAAACTGCGAGAATTAAATATAGATCCAGATACCATTTAACTTCCCCGCTGTCTTGCTTGTGCCTGTTGGCTTAAATGCTATGGATCTTCAGGAAAAACCCATTTTGGCGGTTCTGCCATTTTTTTCCGCAGACGTTCTTGTGCCAACTCCAGCATTTTGTCTAAGGGAGTCTCTTCAATAAATTTTGCGGCTGACTCTCTAAACTCGATATTGGGGCATTTATCCCCTAAAACACACCCGTTAACACAGGCTACAGCGCAGTTAATCTTTTGCTCCACAGTACATTCCTCTCTCTAAAGTTATGAGTTATAAGTTGTGAGTCATGATTTTTATTTCTAACTCTTCACTCTTAACTCTTTACTATCAGGCATGACCTACAGGTAAATTTTACCTTGCCAGTTGGTATCTCATTAGTCTAAATACTCACCATTTAGAAACTTATGAGTTATGAGTTATGAGTTATGATTTTTACTCCTAACTCCTCACTCCTAACTCCTCACTTTTATAAAGGGCGCTCATGTCAGAACTGTTTGCTACTACTGGAACTATAGCCGCGATCGCTACTGCTGTTGTCCCCCAACAGGGTAGTGTTGGCATTGTGCGGGTGTCCGGTTCTCAAGCAATGGCAATCGCCCAAAGTCTCTTTCATGCACCAGGGCGACAAGTTTGGGAAAGTCACCGGATTCTCTACGGTTACATTCACCATCCCCAGACGCAACAAATAGTGGATGAAGCTTTGTTGCTGATTATGAAAGCACCCCGTTCTTACACCCGTGAAGATGTTGTAGAATTCCATTGCCACGGGGGAATTATGGCAGTGCAGCAGGTATTACAACTGTGTTTGGAAAATGGGGCTAGACTAGCGCAACCGGGAGAATTTACTCTCCGCGCTTTTTTGAATGGACGATTGGATTTAACTCAAGCCGAAGGTATTGCCGATTTAGTGGGAGCTAAATCGCCCCAAGCTGCTCAAAGTGCTTTAGCTGGTTTACAAGGAAAATTAGCTCATCCAATTCGGCAGTTACGCGCTAACTGTTTGGATATCTTGGCAGAAATTGAAGCTCGGATTGATTTTGAGGAAGACTTACCTCCGCTGGATGATAAAGCAATAATATCAGCAATCGATCGAATTGCCGCAGAAATAACTAGGTTATTGGAAACCAAAGATCGAGGTGAGTTGCTACGCACTGGTTTAAAAGTGGCAATTGTTGGGCGTCCAAATGTGGGTAAGTCGAGTTTATTGAACGCTTGGAGTCGGAGCGATCGCGCCATTGTGACTGATTTACCTGGTACAACCCGCGATGTGGTGGAATCTCAGTTAGTTGTTGGGGGAATTCCCATACAAGTGCTAGATACAGCAGGGATTCGGGAAACAACAGACCAAGTGGAAAAAATTGGCGTCGAGCGATCGCGTCGTGCTGCCAATGCAGCTGATTTAGTCTTGCTTACCATCGATGCTTCCGCAGGTTGGACAGCAGGCGATGAAGAAATTTATGAAACAGTACAACACCGTCCGTTGATTCTAGTGATTAACAAAATCGATTTAGTAGAAGAAAGCAAAAGAACAACTCTGCAATCCAAAATCCAAAATCGTTCGACTGAGCGACTTGTGCCGAGCGGAGCCGAGGTAAGCCGAAGTCCAAAATCCAAAATTGTCACAGCCGCAGCCCAGAATCAAGGTATTGATGCTTTAGAAACAGCAATTTTAGAAATAGTTCAATCTGGAAAAGTGCAAGCTGCTGATATGGATTTAGCCATTAATCAAAGACAGGGAGCAGCCTTAACTCAGGCTAAAATTTCTTTGGAACAGGTGCAAGCAACAATTGCCCAGCAGTTACCTCTTGATTTTTGGACAATTGACTTACGGGGTGCGATTCAAGCTTTAGGAGAAATTACTGGAGAAGAAGTAACAGAATCAGTTTTGGAGAGGATTTTTAGTAAGTTCTGTATTGGTAAATAACCTAGAAAAAATTTTGTTTAATCTATTTTTATTTAATATTTATTCATAAATAAATGGACATCTCAATTCGTCAAGCAAGTATACAAGATACAGCGATCGTTTCAGATGTGCTACTAAAAGCAGCTTTGTGGCTTCAGCAGAGTGGTAAGCTGTTACGCATTTAAGTTGCACATCAACTGGTGAGGTTTCGCCAGGGCAAGGTGTTGGGTGTAGTGTTTAAGACAACTGAATGCGAGTATATCGCATAGTACAACATCTTTTCAATTTCCCACACCCGAACCTGCAACTCCACACCCTTTCATCCAGGAATACCAGGGATTTACGGTTTACAAGCGTGCCATTCTGTCTTTGATACTTGATCAAAAACACCACATCGCGTTTCATCCACAGTCAAAAGCACGGAATACGATGCTATGCCCCTGTGACTATCGGGCTTTAACGCTCTTACTAAATTTATTGTAAAAACCTCTTGATTTTCATCACCGATTGTGAGAGAGTCTGATTTAACATTTTAAATACGGTAAATCGATAGAATTGCAGTAGTTAATAGTTGGACTGGAAGTAAGCGGTGGTTTTAGCTGTGCTTTAATCCGGCAACATCCTATCAGACTGATTACAACTACAGAAGCATAACAGCCATCTGATGAAAGCATCATACCAGCACTGAATGCCGACATGATTTTTAGGAGAATTACTCCTATGCAAGTTACCTTCCAGTAGAGTAACCCTAGATTTCATTTCAAATCCGGTGAGATTACTCTGTTTCTCAGAAGCTGTTTACGAACGCGTTCGCTTCCGTTATGGATGGAAGAAACAAGTCAAATCCTCTTCCCTTCTGCCTTATTTCTTAGGAGGTGGGTATTTCATGTGTGGCTAGTTGTTCTAGCTTTCAGATGCTCATGTATTGACTCATGACTAAATTTTTGCATTATTTTTTTCCAGTGGAGAACATCTCATGCAAGTAGATCCAAATTCTCATCAAGGTTCCGAGCAAGATACTCAGGCTAATAGCGAAATAGATAAACTGAAACAACCCCGTGTAGCTAGCAAACGTTTTTTTGGTAGTCATGCCAGCAGACGCTCATTTCTTGGTCGCGCTGGTTTATTTAGTGCCGCTAGCGTTGTTGCAGGAGTTTTAGGTTCACCTTTCTCCTCAAAGAACGGAGGAGATGTTGGAGACGTTGTACAAGCCCAAGCCGTCAACAGGCGGTATAATAATCGACCCTTCGACTACAGGAGGTTTGTTGATAAAGCCTATCGAGTACGTCTTCAAGCAGCGGCACTTGAACGAAATATTCCGATTCCGGCTCATCCGGCCAACGGCGATGAGGAGCGTTATCCCAACAAAATCGGCTCTGACAGTAGAGGACTACCGCATAACGAGCTAGGCGAAGTCAAGCTGGAAGCTTACAACTCTTTGACCAGAGCATTGACAACACAAAACCCGAATGATTATGAAAATATCATCTTGGGTGGCACTAGAAAGCTGGTCAATCCTCAAGGGGCCCTAGCAATTAGCCTAGAAGGGATCAATGCAGCACAAATAGCTGTACCGTCACCACCATCTCTAGCTGGTGCATCGCGCGCTGCTGAAGCAGTTGAACTTTACTGGCAAGCTTTACTCCGAGATGTACCTCTTTCTAAGCTCCAAAACAATACTGATAACCCAAAAGTCTTGGCAGCCGTTGAAGACCTCAACAAGCTTTCGGCGTTTCGAGGACCAAAACAAAATGGTCGTGTCACCCCTCAAACTTTATTTCGTGGTAGTGTCAACTACGTCGGTTCCGGTTCAAGTACAAAATATGTTACTCCACCAGGGGTGCTAGATGGGCCCTATCTCTCACAATTTTTGTTGCTAACTATTCCTTGGGGAACTCAGTCTGTTTCGCCATTGATTCGTACTGCTCTTCCTGGTAATGACTTTCTACTCAATTTCCAGGAATGGTTGACTGTTCAGAATGGAGGTAGTTCCGGGAAATCTATTAAATACGACCCCAAAAACCGTTACATAGTCACGGTTCGGGATTTAGGTGAGTATGCCCATATTGGCGGCCCTACATATGTGGGAGCCTCGTTGATTCTTGGTAGCATCGGTACTCCTTTGAATCCAGGCAATCCCTACGTCAGATCGAGAACTCAAAGTGGTTCAGCTGCAACCTTTGCAGTGGGACATTTACAAGCCTTGCTTAACTTGGGTACCTCGCGTGCGATTAGAGCCTCGTACTGGCAGAAGTATTATGTCCACCGCATTCTCCGCCCAGAAGCCTATGGAGGGCTAGTCTACAACAACATTGTTAATAAAGCTCAGTATCCAATTAATTCTGAGGTCTTTAATTCCCAAGCTTTGGCTCAGACCTTTAGCACCTTCGGCACCTATCTATTGCCCCAAGCATATCCAGAAGCAGCGCCAATCCATTCATCTTATACAGGTGGTGCGGCTGCTACTGCTGGCGTCAATGTCACACTGTTAAAAGCATTTTTTGATGAAAACTTTGTTATTCCCTCGCCAGTAGTGCCCGATCCCAAAGACCCGACAAAAGTAATTGCTTACAGTGGATCACCATTAACTGTGGGTGGAGAGTTGAATAAACTGGCAACTAATTATGCGATTGGTCGCGGTCACGGCGGTATCCATTGGCGTTCCGATGGTTCCGCTGCTTTGGCTTTAGGAGAAGAGGTTGCTATTAGTCTGCTCAGGGATGAGAGACTGGGTTATAAAGAAATATTCAATGGCTTCACCTTCACCAAATTTGACGGTACAAGAGTCACCGTTTAAACCAATTTTTGGTGTTATGAATAATTGTAACTGCTGGAGTGCCAAAACAAGATATTGTTTTGGGTTTTCATGCTCCTTATAAGCGGAAGTTTACTGAGTTTGCAGCAGGTTAGGCAAGATAACTGTAGGAGTTATAAGTTATGAGTGATGAGTTATGAATTTTTAACTCATCACTTATAACTCATAACTCATAACTCATTTTCTGTAGCGATCGCTCTTGGCATATTACCAGCAGTTGCCAGTTGCACTGTAAAGGTAGAACCTTCAGATAATTTACTTTTTACAGAAATAGATCCACCACAGCGCAACAGCAATTGCTGTACTATCGTTAACCCTAACCCAGCACCACCATAATCTTCGGTTGCTGTTGTACGCACGCGATAAAAGCGATCGAAGATTTTGGGAATTTCGTTTTCGGCAATACCGATACCTGTGTCGCGGAATTCTAATTGGACATAATCGCCTTGACTACGGGCACGCACCCATACTTGACCTCCATTAGGGGTAAACTTAAGGCTGTTGTGCAGCAGATTAATCACAATTTGCCTCAGCTTACCACTCACGCACCAAACAGATGGGAGTTCAGTCGGTACGGTGTAGGCTAGCATAATTCCTTTTTCTTGGGCTACAGGTTGGTAGGTACTGACTACTCCAGGTACTATATCTGAGAGACGCACCAACTCCAAAGTCGTCCCCTCCAAATTTTGTTCTAGCTGCACCAGTTCCAAGAAACCATTAATCAGGGAGTTTTGCTGATCGCACTGAGTATTTAACATCTGTAAATAACGTTGTCGTTGTGGGGGTTTAAGATTAGGGGAATTTAATAACGACAGTGCTGTTTTCATGTGCGTCAAGGGTATACGCAGTTCCTGACAGACATTTTTCAGGTATTCATCTTTAAGTTGCTCTTTGTTATGCAGTTCTTGATTTTGCTGCTCCAACTTATTAGTGCGTACTGTGATGATTTGACGATTAATTTCATCTTGTCGAAGGAGTTGTTTTGCCAACAGTTGATTCATAAGTGCCGCTTGGGGCACGGTTGGACAAATAAAACTAGCAGGTAAAATTGAGGATGATTCTGGTGCGATCGCTTGTTGGATACTATTTAATACTTGCTGAATTACTCTCCCCTCAACAGTAGTTATAATCAGCAATGGCTGGTTTTTATTAGTATTTACCTTCCCCGATGTCTGATTTTTGCGTTTTTTAAGTGGTCGATGAGCCAAAATTAAACTGCAAAACTGTGGCGATAACACCATTAGAAAGTTTTCCCGTCGCATTTGGCTATCTGGTGGTAGGTGAACAGGAATGTGATAGGGGGACAAGGAGGATGAGGGGGACAAGGGGGACAAGGAGGTATTTACTTTTTCCTCTCCCTTGTCTCCCTCTGCTCCCTCATCTCCCCCTGCTTCCCCTTTCCTACTCTCCTCAATCTGGCAAGTATAAATGAGACTAGACGCACCTACCGAGGATTGATAACGCGCTAATTCTGATTGCCAAATTTTATCTGGTGGTAGCTTCACCCATAGAGTGGCTGCAATTTGCTGCTCAATGAGTAAGTCAATTTGCGCTCTCACCAGTGATAGCAGAGTAGCAGGACTGAGGGACAATGGTTTAGGAGGCGCTTGCACTCCCATAACCAGTTGATAAACAGACAGATCCTTAGCCAAAGAAACATTCATGAGTCAAGCACAAAAAGGATGAAGCAAGAAATAATTCTGTCTTCGATTTTCACCTTTATGTGTGCATTTTTTACAAAATTACCACGGAAAGAAATATTAACTATAAAAAAGTCTACCCACGAGGAGCAGGGAGGCAGGGGGGCAGGGGGGCAGGGGGGCAGGGGGGCAGGGGAGCAGGGGAGCAGGGGAGAAGTTGCAGGAAGTTTTTCTCCTCTGCCCCTCTGCCTTTTCCAATGCCCAAATTAAGCTTGTACGTTAAGTCTTTGCTGTAAAGCGTCGCGGGCGTGTTCTCGGTCGTCAAAATGGATTTTTTCGGTGCCGAGAATTTGGTAGTCTTCGTGACCTTTACCAGCAAGCAATACTCCATCACCGGGTTGTGCTTGTAAAATAGCGGTACGAATTGCGATCGCCCGATCGCAAATTACTGTTGGCTGTACTGTATCAGCAATTCCCGCCAAAATATCTTGCAAAATCTTTTCTGGGTCTTCAGTCCGGGGATTATCTGATGTCACTACTGCCACATCAGCTAACTCAGCAGCAATTTTACCCATTTTTGGGCGCTTGGTGCGATCGCGATCGCCTCCACAACCAAATACACAAATCACTTTGCCAGGTATAAAGGGACGTGCTGCTTTCAGTAAATTTTCTAAGCTATCGGGCGTGTGGGCATAATCGACAATCACGCTAATATCTTGCTCATTACTAATCTGTACCCGTTCCATCCGTCCGGGAACTCCAGGAAACTCAGGTATTGCATTTGCCACTAACTGCAAATCTAGCCCTAAGTGCAAAACTGCTCCTACGGCTGCTAAAAGATTTTCTAAATTATATTGTCCGATGAGGGGCGATCGAAAAGCCACGTCACCTTTTGGTGTGTGTAATGTCCCACTAACACCATTTGGCTGGTAACTTAAATCGCTCATCCATAAATCAGCGCTGTTGTCGTTGACGCTGTAACTCCAAACCCGTTGGGAATCTAACGAGGAAATTAACCGCTTCCCATAAGAATCATCAGCATTAATTATTGCCCGTCCCTTAAGATAATCAGGGCTAAACAACAACGCTTTGGCAGCAAAGTAATCTTCCATATCGCTGTGATAGTCGAGATGGTCTTGAGTAAGATTACTAAATACTGCCACCTCAAATTCACAACCCAACACTCTACCTTGGGCCAAAGCGTGAGAACTTACTTCCATCACCCCGAACTCACTACCAGCCTTTACCGCCTCTGCTAGCTGCTGTTGGAGTTCCACGGCAAAGGGCGTAGTGTGGGCAGCAGTTTGCTCAAAACCTGCCCAACGAGTGTAGAGAGTTCCCATCAAAGCTGTAGCTAGATTAGCTTTGTTGAGTATAAATTCAATCAGATGAGTAGTTGTAGTTTTGCCATTTGTACCAGTCACGCCTACCAACTTGAGTTTTCGCCCTGGATAACCGTAAAAAGCACTGGCTATCTGCGCACAAGCTTGAGTAATATTACTTGCACTGATGACCACAGCCTGATTTGTGGGAGGATTTTTTTGTGCAGCTTCGGGAGAAACGATCGCAGCTACAGCCCCCGATGCGATCGCACTTTGCCAAAATTCCCCACCATCAACCCGCGTTCCTGGCATCCCAATAAACAAATCTCCCACACGACAAGCATGAGAATTCGTCTTTAAACCCCTAACTTCCACATCCTCCATTGGATAACTAGGCAATTGCTCAACACTGTCTACCGCTGTTAGTAATTCCCGCAATTTCATTTTGTGAACCTCGTCACATTCTTGATCTTGCGCTTATTCTGCATTATTTTTTTCTAATTGGCTAAATATTTACGCAACATTTGCTCCAATTGCTGCACGCTAGCACGAGGAGAAGGACGTGGCAATAATTTCTCACTCCCCTCTGCGTCCTCTGCGCCTCTGTGGTTCGATAAATAAATTACCAGCACTTCATACTCATACGCAGCAAACCAATCTTCACGAGTCGTAATATCCCTAATTTCCAACTCGAAACTGAGATTTTGGATTTGTTCTAGCTTTTCTTGCAAGCCTTCACATAAATGACAGCCGGGTTTACTGTATAAAATTAATCGCATTCTTGATTTAAGTTGGCGCAAGAAGTTATAAGTTTAGAATAACGTAGAGGTTTCGGGTTGTCGCAGCCTACCGCAGAGGGCACGGAGGAGAAGGGTAGCCAATTTCAACACCCCAACCCCTCCCCGCTTGCGGCGAGGGGAGACAAAACGTAGCTTTGGCGTGGGGTTCTTTCTTATTTTTGATTTATGTAAGAGGTCTATTGATTCATGAAAGAAGTCTAATGACCAAATTCTGTGACAATGATTAACAACCAAGCAGAATACTGTATTTAAGCTACTCATGAGCCAAAGTTCTCAAAACAGCCCTTTACCAGGCAAACCTGTTCAATCATATTTCCAGTGGTTATACGCATTCTGGAAATTCTCTCGCCCTCACACAATTATTGGTACAAGTCTGAGTGTTTTTGGTTTATATTTAATTGCCATTGCTATAAGTAGAGACGCGATTAATCATATCTCTACAAACGCTATTCATCACGTCTCTACGTATTCGCTACTCCCTGTCTTTGGTGCATGGATTGGTTGTCTGTGTGGCAATGTTTATATTGTGGGGCTGAATCAATTAGAAGATGTAGAAATTGACAAGATCAATAAGCCTCATTTACCCCTAGCTTCTGGTGAGTTTTCTCAGCAAACTGGGAAATTAATTGTTGCTTCTACTGGAATTTTGGCGCTGGTTGTAGCGTGGCTAACTGGCCCGTTTTTATTGGGTATGGTAGCAATTAGTTTAGCCATTGGTACTGCTTATTCTTTACCGCCAATTCGCTTAAAACAGTTTCCCATTTGGGCGGCGCTGTGTATTTTTTCGGTGCGCGGTACGATTGTTAACTTAGGTTTATATCTGCATTACAGCTGGGCGTTGCAACAAAGCCAAACAATTCCGCCTGTGGTGTGGGTGCTGACGTTATTTATTTTAGTGTTTACCTTTGCGATCGCCATCTTTAAAGATATCCCAGATATGGAAGGCGATCGCCTCTACAATATTACTACTTTCACCATCAAACTTGGCCTCCAAGCCGTGTTCAATCTGTCTCTTTGGGTAATCACTGCCTGTTATCTGGGAATAATTCTGGTTGGGGTGCTGAACGTCGCCTCAGTTAACGCTATATTCCTAGTAGTTACTCATTTGGGGCTGTTGGCTTGGCTGTGGTTGCGGAGTTTGACGGTAGACTTACAAGAGAAAAGTGCGATCGCTCAATTCTACCAATTTATCTGGAAACTCTTTTTTATGGAATATCTGATTTTTCCTATCGCCTGTCTTTTGGCTTAGACAATGCTAGAAATCTTTCCCACTAGTTCGATTATCGCTGCTGTTGTAGTTGTTCTGAGTCTGTCAATCCTTGGCTATTTCGCTTGGAAAACTTTGATCACCTCAGACTTGTTTCAAAAAGGCATCAATCTTGCTCAAGCCAAAGATTACCAAGGTGCAGAAGCAGCTTTTCGCAAAGTGATTTCCATCAACTCTACTAATGATGTAGTACGTTTGTTTTTGGGAGATGTTTTAAACCAGCAAGGACAAGTAGAAGAAGCAACAGAATTATTTCGAGAAGTAATTCGCCGCAGTCCGAAAAATCCTGATGCTTACTTGCGTCTGGCGAATATTCTCATGCAGCAAGAGCAAGAAGAAGAAGCTAAAACTAACCTGGTACAAGCTAAAGATTTATTACAAAAACAGCGCCAACCTGAAAAAGCTAAAAAAATCACTCAACTATTAGATAAAATGAGTGCTAAGTCAAGTGAATCTTAAGTTTAATGAGAATTGCAGAGATTAAATTTTCCTGTTGTGTCTCCTAATTTTTTGCCATTCCCATCATTATGGTGAGAATGGTTTTTATTTGGTAACTTACTATTGTATCGGACTCCTATTTGATTTTTGAACAAAACTCCGTACAATTTTATTCCTTCTTCTCTGTTCCCTTCCTACACAAATAATTTCAGAAATCAAATCGGATTGCTATATGTCATAATTATGTCCACAATTTCCGCAAGTTTGACCAATCTCTTCACAGCCCTTACAATTGCAATCGGACGCGCTACAAGCTCCATAGCCACCATTAATTCATTTAGGCTTTAGAAAAGAGAATATTGGGAATTTGAAACGATTTATTTTTGCAAAACAGTGATGATACTAACAGCCTTTTTGTTTTGGAAAGATATATTGTAGTTTCCTTAACCAGTACAGAAATTAGACACACTGGATCGGTAATATTTTAGTACTAGAATATTATTTAGTAAGGGTAGAAATTTTGTAATAGATTTTATAGATTAAACAATCCAGTCTTTATGTCAAATATAATATCAGAATTGTGGACTAACTTTTTTACATCAGAATCATTTATTCCACATGGGCACTGCTATCTATGGCAAACAAATTTAGTTTGGCTACACATATTATCTGACGCATTCATTGCACTAGCTTATTACTCAATTCCAGCTACACTCTTCTACTTTGTTCGCAAGCGACAAGATTTGCCCTTTGATTGGATTTTTTTGCTGTTTATTGGATTTATTGTAGCTTGCGGCACTAATCATTTAATGGATATTTGGACACTTTGGTATCCAACCTATTGGGTGTCAGGGTTTCTCAAAGCAGTAACTGCAACAATATCTGTAATTACAGCATTAGAGCTTGTGCCTTTAGTTCCTCAAGCACTAGCACTTCCTAGCCCTACTCAATTAGAACAAGCAAATCAAGAACTTCAAACCCAAATAGCCGAACGCTTACGAGTAGAGGATGAACTGCGAAAATACCAGAATCGTCTCGAAGAAATGGTTGCTGTTCGCACTAATGAAATTACTCAGACTAACGAGCAATTACAACAAGAAATTCTTGAACGCCAACGCATCTTAGAAATTCTCCGGCAAAGCGAAGAACGCTACCGTTACTTGGCTGAGGCAATTCCTCAACTTGTATGGACAACTAAACCTAACGGTGAATGCGATTATTTTAATCAAAATTGGTGCGAATATACTGGGCTAACATTAGAGCAATCTTTGGGTTCTGGTTGGTTGGCTGCATTGCATCCAGATGATGTTCAAAGAGCTGATAAAGTGTGGGCTGATGCTGTAAAAAATAGCACTATATATAACAATGAATATCGCTTTAAACGAGCGGCTGATGGCTCTTATCGTTGGCAGCTAGCGAGAGGTTTACCACTCAAAGATGAGCAAGGTTTTGTAGTTAAGTGGTTTGGAACCTGTACGGATATCCACGAACAAAAACAAATACTTGAAGAACGAGCGCACCTGCTGGAATTAGAACAAGTAGCACGAGCGAAAGCAGAAACAGCCAATCGAATTAAAGATGAATTTTTAGCCGTCCTCTCTCACGAACTACGCACTCCACTCAACGCAATTCTCGGCTGGTCAAAGTTGTTGCAAACCCGCAGATTAGACCAAACAAAGACATCTGAAGCCCTAGCTACAATCGAGCGAAATGCTACCTTACAAGTTCAACTTATTGAGGACTTGCTGGATATTTCCAGAATTTTACAAGGTAAATTGACGCTGAATATCACGAAGATTAATCTAAAGTCTACGGTATTGTCGGCACTACAGACAATGCAGTTAGCAGCAGAAACAAAGTTGATTGAGGTGAATACAGTATTTGAACCGGGTGTGGGACAAATTATGGGCGACTCGATTCGTTTGCAGCAAGTCGTCTGGAATCTCTTTTCTAACGCAATCAAATTTACACCCAGAGGGGGAAAGGTAGAAGTGCGACTCCAGAAAACTGATGGTTATGCTCAAATAATCGTTAGCGATACGGGTAAGGGAATTAGCGCTGACTTTTTGCCATTCGTGTTTGATTACTTCCGCCAAGCAGATAGCACCTCTACGAGAAATTTTGGTGGATTGGGACTGGGATTAGCAATTGTGCGTAATATCATCGAAATGCATGGCGGCATCGTCAAAGCAGATAGCCACGGTGAGGGTAAAGGGGCAATATTTACTGTTAGCTTACCGCTCATACCAGATGAAAGTCTAAGGCTGAGGGATGGACAAAATTACCCTGCATTATTAGCTACTAACTCCTTACCTCTGAATGGCATCAGGATTTTAGTCGTTGATGATGATACTGATTCACGAGATTTTGCTGCTTTTGTATTAGAGCAAGATGGGGCTTTTGTGATAGCAGTATCTTCTGCTGAAGAAGCATTACAAACCTTAGCAGAGGTCAAGCTAGATGTGTTGGTAAGCGATATTAGTATGCCCAATATGGATGGCTATATGTTAATACATGAAGTGAGAACTCGGACACTAGAACAAGGTGGACAAATTCCAGCAATTGCCTTGACTGCCTTTGCGAGAAACAATGACCACGAAAAAGCCCTAGAAGCTGGGTTTCAGATGCATTTATCCAAACCTCTTAACCCAGAAACATTAATTGCAGCCATTGTTAAATTGATGGAAACAAAAGTGTCAGCAATTACCTAAAAACGACTTTTTACTTTTAATAAAGCACTATCTATAGTGGGAAAAGGGTAAAGGTTAAAGGGGAAAGGAAAATACAAAACCTTTACCCTTTCCCTTTTCCCGACAAATGCCAAGAAGCCTATTTATATGAGATTACACTTGTATCAAGTTAGCTTAATCACTTATAATTCCAGCTATAACCTCGCCAAAGCTACACTTTTGCTCTCCTAACAACAAGTAAGGAAGGGCTGAAATGGGGTATTTGTATGATGGCAATTAGCCGAACTTGAGATTATATGTAAACCAAGCAGGTAAGGTAATAAAAATGCTGAAAAACAAGAATCTACTCGTAGCAGCTATTATCTGCTTGTGTTTGAGTAATGAAAATACCGCCTTTGGTAAAAATGTTGGCGTTATCTTAGCAAAAATTCACAACTCTACTCAGTCCGCAGTCATTCGCAACAAAAACGCAGTTGCTAACTTCGAGCAAGGAAGCAATCTCTATAAACAGGGAGATTTAAAGGGAGCGGAGGCAGCTTTTCGGAAGGCAATTGAACTAGAACCCAATTTTGCACAAGCTTATATTGCCTTGGGAAATACTCTCGACGATCGCGGTAAACCACAAGAAGCGATCGCTCAATACAATAAAGCCATTAGTCTCGATCCTCAAGACTCTAGAGCATATTTTAATCTGGGTTTGACTTTAGCAAGACTGAATCAGTTAGAACCTGCGATCGCACAATATCAGAAAGCCATCAGCCTTGAACCTAAGTATGCTGAAGCTCACTATAACTTAGGAAACGCTCTCTACGCTCAAGGCAAGCTAAAAGAAGCAGTTACCGAATATACAGCAGCAATTCGCCTCAAACCAGATTATGCACCAACTTACACCCGTTTAGGAAATGCTCTGTACGATCGAGGTGAGTTAGCAGAAGCAGTTATCCAGTATAAAAAATCTATTAGCTTCGATCCTAACTATGCAGACGCTCACTATTACTTAGGAAACGCCTTGTACGCTCAAGGAAAGCCAGCAGAAGCAATCGCCAACTATACCGAAGCCATTCGCCTCGCCCCGAAAAATCCAGCAGGTTATAATGCCTTGGGAAATACTCTATACGCTCAAGGCAAACTAGAAGAAGCGATCGCACATTACAAAAAAGCCATCAGCTTCGCCCCTAACTATGCAGACGCTCATTATAATTTAGCAAGTGCTTTTTACGCTCAAGGCAAGCTCACAGAAGCAATCGTTAACTATACCGAAGCCATTCGTCTCGATCCCAAACACGCACAAGCTTACACCGGTTTGGGAAATGCGATGGACGATCGAGGTAAACCACAAGAAGCGATCGCACATTACAAAAAAGCCATTAGCCTTGTACCCAACGATGCATTCACTTATTATAATTTGGGAGTCACTTTGGGAAGACAACAACAGCCAAAAGAAGCGATCGTTAATCTCAAAAAAGCCAGAGAATTATTCCAAGCTGAGAAAAACAAGGAGATGGTTGAGCAAGTCGATCGGCTAATCCAAAAAATTAATACCCAGACGAATTGAATATGGGGCATGGGGAGCAGAGGAGCAGCACTTCTCTACGAGACGCTGCGCGAACGGCTACGCTCAGTGAACGAGGAGCAGAGGAAGAAAAATTATTAATTATTGATCAATGACAAATGATAGAGGCAAAGTCTACCTCGTAGGTGCTGGGCCTGGAGATGTAGCATACTTGACAGTAAAAGCTTACAATCTTTTAGCTATTGCTCAGGTGTTAGTTTACGATGCTTTAGTAGATGCTCAATTATTGCAGTGCGTACCAGATGATTGTCTGAAATTGGATGTCGGTAAACGCGGTGGCAAACCCAGTACAAGCCAAGCACAGATTAATAAGTTACTAGTAAAACATTGTCTGCAAGGAAAACAAGTTATACGGCTCAAATCAGGAGATCCATTGATTTTTGGGCGTTGCACTTCCGAAATTGAAGCGTTGAAAGCATCCGGTTGTGATTTTGAACTAGTACCAGGAATTTCCTCAGCCCTTGCAGCACCTTTGTTGGCAGGAATTCCCCTAACAGATCCGGTGTTAAGCCGCACTTTTGCAGTGCTTACAGCTCATGAACCAGAGGTTTTAGAGTGGGAGGCGCTGTCACGCTTAGAGACACTGGTAATTTTAATGGGAGGGCGACATCTAGCAGAGATTATAGATCGACTGGTGCAGCATGGGCGATCGCACTTAACACCCATTGCCATCATCCGTTGGGCAGGAACTCCCGATCAACAAATTTGGATGGCGCAACTGGGCAATATTCTGGAACAAACCGCCGGATTATCCCTTTCTCCAGCGGTAATTGTGATTGGTGAAGTTGTTGGGCTACGCAAGTACTTACAACCTGAGAAAATAGATTGTCAGGTTTCGACTACAGCCAAAACTTTTAGCCCCCCTGCTATGTCAAGCAATTTTCCCCTATCTCCTCTTCCTCTTACTGGTAAAATGATCTTGGTTACACGTTCAGTTGGCCAATCGAGTCAATTTAGCGATCGCCTCATTGCATCAGGTGCAACCGTGATCGAAATGCCTACCTTAGAAATCGGCCCGCCCTCGAATTGGGAAGCTTTGGATAATGCGATCGCTAATTTATCTGACTTCGACTGGTTAATTTTCACTTCTACCAATGGCGTAGACTACTTTTTTGAAAGGCTAATTGCCCAAGGTAAAGATAGCCGTGCCTTAGCTAACATCAAAATTGCCGTCGTTGGTGAGAAAACAGCCCAAAGTCTAAAACAACGCTCTCTGCAAGCAGATTTTATTCCCCCTAACTTTGTTGCCGATTCTTTAGTGGAAAATTTCCCAGATAAATTAGATGGTAAAAAGGTGTTATTTCCCAGAGTTGAAAGCGGCGGTAGAGAAGTTTTAGTTAAGGAATTAACTCTCAAGGGAGCAAAGGTGATAGAAGTTGCGGCATATCAATCTTGTTGTCCTAGTAGTATTCCACCTGCGGCAAAGTTAGCTCTCCAAAACCGCAAGGTAGATGTGATTACCTTTGCCAGTTCTAAAACTGTACAATTTTTCTCTCAACTTACTAATAATATATTTTCCAACAACTCTGATATTAGCCAATTCTTAGAGGGAGTTTGTATTGCCTCTATCGGCCCTCAAACCTCTAAAACTTGCCATGATTTATTCGGACGCGTGGATGTAGAAGCCCAAGAATATACTTTAGATGGTTTAACCCAAGCACTGATCGTATGGGCGACAAATTCGTAGATAAGGGGGCAGGGGAGCAGGGGAGTAATGAGTAATGAGTAATAAGTAATGAGTTGGAGCAGGGGAGCAGGGGAGCAGGGGAAGAAGAATTATTGACAAATGACAAATGACAAAACGCATAATCGGCTTAACTGGTGGTATCGCCACAGGCAAAACCACTGTCACTAATTATTTAGCTAGCACTTATAACCTGCCGATTTTGGATGCAGATATTTATGCTAGAGAAGCAGTATCTTTAGGTTCGCCTATTTTGGGTGCGATCGCTCAACGTTATGGCGAACAAATTTTACTACCAGATGGCAGCCTCAACCGCCAAAAGTTAGGCGAAATTATCTTTAATCGTCAAGATGAACGCAAATGGATAGACAATTTGATTCATCCTGATGTACGCGATCGCTTTCTCAAAGCAATTGCTCAGTCTTCGTCAAAAATACTGGTGTTAGTAGTGCCTCTATTATTTGAAGCTGGGATGACTGATTTGGTAACAGAAATCTGGGTAGTGCGTTGTTCTCAAGAGCAACAACTACAAAGATTGATACAACGAAACCATTTAAATACAGAACAGGCACGAGCCAGGATTAACAGCCAATTATCCATCGAAGAAAAAATAGCTCATGCCGATGTCGTTTTAGATAACTCTTCTACCCTAGAAGTACTACTGAAGCAGATAGATGTAGCTCTAGCCACTACAAGTAGTGACTAAATTATATTGATATTAAAATATATACATATATGACATTTTCAAGACATAAAAAGCTTATTAATTAATACTAGATAGTTAAGCAAAAACCTTATATCTCACCAAATCTTGTCCAACAGTTAGGTGATTTTACAGTTGAATCTGCGGTTAACAGTATTGTAAATTTAAAAGAATCGGCTTTTAAATGAATTATAATTTCTATTTTTTAAATGTTTTTAAGTGCCTTCTCTTCAATCATAACAGGTATGAACTTAAGTTTTAGTTTTTTAAATAAATTATCTCTGGTTATCTCTCCAGTAACAGAATTAAAACAAAAGAATAAAATCCATGATTACAGACAACAAGTTTGTGGAGGCGACTACATATTTGAGCGCCTCAATGAAGGAACAATCGGGTACATGACTGGAGTAGGGAAAAGCGTTAAAGCTTGCGATCGCATTATTTTACGAGAAGGTTGTGAATCTTATCAATATCAAGTTGAAGAAATTGATTACTATTCAGATCCATCTGATATGTGGATAGCTTTACTCAAGCAAATACCGAATGACTAAATATTAAAGTCAACCAGTTTCTTCAATTATAGAGTTCAATACAGTTCATAATGAGCAATAAAATCCTGATATAGAGACGCAATTTATCGCGTCTTGAAAAACCAATTATCTACTTGGAAAAAAGAATGCGACAAATAGATCATTTATATAGACGCAATTTATCGCGTTTTTACCCAAGAATGTGTTGCAATCTATTAATTGAACTGGTATAAGTATATGATAGTCGCTTCCTCGCTTGTTATGAGGGTAGTGAGGTTTTTATACCTCACTGAACCGAGAACAGCTATATCTATGTTAAATCGATCAAAAAATGAGCTATTAAAGTATTTCTTTCATAGGATAGCAAGTAAAGATGCAAAAGATTTGGATTATCTTTATCAAGGTGCATCACTGAACCATCAACTGCTAAGTGGTGATGATCTATCCACCGCTCCTGTGAATCTAGTAAAAAACTAAAGTAGGGGCTGACATCTGGATGATTTTTAGTTAATTCTTCATAGCTTTGATAAAAAGGAGGTATCCCAATTCCCATCGGCATATATAAGCCTTTGGAATAATCTGCTACAGGCAATTGAGGAAGTGTTTTCAGATTAACGCCACTGATGAATAATCTATTTTTCTCACCAGTCTTGGTATCTGTGAATCCTAGCTCAATTTCCTGTAAATTTTGTTCAACACCAATTGGTTTAATATTCCTCAAAATGGCTTTATCAAATTTGCCTATTCTCCAGTATTGATTTCCCCAAGGCTTATTTTGGTCGTAAAATCCTGGCGCTCGAAAACTTGCAAACTTAACTTCATTTTTAACGTCGTAAAAATCTCTCCATTTGGTAATATTGGTCGCTAGCGTAGTTCTAACTTTTCTACTTTGCTCTCCTGATACAATTATTCTCTCATCAAGAGGGAACTGAGTAGCAACTTCTTTTTGATCGACGACATTTCTTAAAAGATTAGTTTTTACTATTGTGCCACTCGGATCTTGCCAGTGTTCTAATTTCCACCAATGCTCCCAATATGAAATCTTATTAATTTTTTCAAAAATATTTTTGTAATGTCCAATTGGGAAAGTAAACCAACTTTGATAATAAAGGGTTTTGTTATTATCCTCTTTAGTAAAAAGTAGAATTTCCCAAAATCCGGCATTTAAGCAATTATTAGCCAAAGCGATCTCTACAATATTTTGCTTTTCAAAACCATCTCCTCCAACAATTTCTATATTTTTTGAATTTGCAGGAAAACTAATCTGTTGCCTGTTCCACTCCCTATCTGTAAAAGCGATTATTTCTAAACCTTGATCTTTTTTCACCCATTCGGGTGCTTTAGGAACTAATAGCTCTAAATCAACATTTTTTATAACTATTTTTGCCGTATTTTTATCTGTTGCTTCCAATACAAAATCGAAATGTGTATCATCTTTCTTAATTAGTGTTAATTTTCGATTAGAATATCTTTTAAAATTTTTTCCTAATGGTGCGGGATTGGCTGGATAATCGACATTAGATAATTCTTGTAGTTTTACACTCATCTGATTATCAACTTTATATCTAGATTTAAACCAGAAACCACCTAGTCCCAGCAAACCAAAGCAGAGAATAAGAGTACTAAACAAAATCTGTTTCTTCGTGACTCTGAAATTAGCTTTGCCGAATTGGGAAATGCCTGCAATTTTTTCTTTCGCAGAGATGTTTTTCATCAGACAAATTTCTTTTTATGAGAATGTTGCTTAACAGCATAGCACTCTGCAAAACGGATGTCTTATTTCTATTTTTAACGAAGATGTTAATAAACAGTTATCCGCAATCAAGAGATTTAATACCAATCTCATCAAGTTGCAATCTGCTGTAGCTTAAATTGTAGTCAGGTCTGAGCCTCGACTTTATCCATTTTTTTCTTTCTTGCGAATACTTGCAGCAAACCGCTAAAAGCGTCTATCCGTAGGCTGAAACCTTTATTGATTAAGAAATTGGACTTTTTCAATTTCACCAAAATTAGTCACAATATAAAAAGTTTCACGCCTCAAAGCAAAACTTTTACCCAACAGGTCATTTACTTTCCTTAGTTGGATCAAGTCGGACTAAGCTGTTGAAGAAACTCAATATTTAAATCTAGCTTTTCTCCTAACCATAGAGAATGAACTGCGTGGTCTGCCACAGCATCCCCTGTCTCAGGATGAACGAGAATATCCAATCCCTCACGATTGAGCATTAACCAAGGAACGACTTTCTCAAACTGATTCGGTAAGAAAGCAACTTGATACATCGCTTTTGGATGGGGCCCGATGGGCTTGTCAAACCAGCGTCCGAGTTGCACCTCAAACCTAGCGCCTAATCCTTCACGTACACGCGCAGCTGCATCCCGACTCGCAGGATCGAAGTAAACATGAGCATGAAAACCAGCGATCTCGATAGCATCTTTTTCCATAGATCCACTTTTCGCTCTCAACTCTAATTTTGGTAGCGGGCTTTTTATTTCTTACTATAAAAGCGGGCGTTGCTGAATTAAGGGATGACTCTTGTTGGGTGGGCATCCTGCCCGCCCGGAAATACAAGGGACGCTCATGTTGCCCATCCCACAAAAATAGTAAAATCATCCCGCAAATATGCGACCCCAAAAAGCGATATCTACGATGGGCTACGCCTACGCTCAATTTTAGCCCAATAGAGTGTAGTTAGGATCGTTTGTTGGAGATTCAATTTACAGAGATTATTGATTGAGATAACTAACTTTTATGGGGTAGGCAGCATACTGAGCGTTATCGTTAGCATAGCCTCTCGCACAGAAGTAGCGATCGCGCCGAAGTTTTGCCCACCCTAGTTATACAAGTTAAATGTGGAATAGCTTAGTGGTTAGTTAACGCTGAAAGCGCTTGTAGTTTCTTTGACAACTTCATCTATTTTAGGAGTAACTGAAAGATGCACAACATGCACTGAACAAGGAGCATGGTGAAGAACGTAGTTACTCACACTACCGAGAAATAGTTCCATCAGCCGAGAATGACCCCGACGCCCCATAACAATTAGGTCAGCGTTACAACTATGGGCTAAATCACAAATAATGCGACCAGGATTACCAACATTTTGTGTAAATTCCGTAGTCACACCTGCTGTGTTTGCTTGGGCACAAAAAGATTGCAACATCTGGATTCCTAGATTTTTAAAGGTATCCCACTGTTGTTGGTATAACTCAAAGCTTTGACTGGTCAATCCTGGATAGTAGTCCATATTAGACAGCATAGGAGCATAAGGACTACCCTCTTCTTCGGAAGATAGAACATGAAGTAACATTAAGCTAGCTTGTGTTAACTTTGCTAAATCTAATGCTTCCTCAAAAACCTGTTGCCCTATTTCTGAGCGATCTAATGCAACTAGAATCTTTTTAAACATCATATAGACCTCCGATTTCATTGGTAATTGGTCTTTACGGTTTCGGGTTTCCAGATGCTGGATTGTCAAAAATGACTAATCCCTCAACTATGTTTAGCGACTTTTGAATTTTAAATCTCTTAAAGGTTTTCGCCCTATATTTATATATATAGCAAAACAATTTGAGGAACTTGTGAGGAAAGCCAGCATTTATCTTTGAGCATGAGGGAGCATCCCGTTTTGGAATAAATATCTTTGGGTTTCGAGCCTAAATCCCTTTCTCAAAGTTGCTATGTATGAGTCAAATTTTTATTAAGATTGCTGTAAATAAGTCAGGAACAGGATTGTAGAACAAGGCGATCTGTAGATATTTGACAAAAGCAGAAGAATGTAAATGACGAAAATTTTCTAGGCGATCGCTAACCACAAACTGGAGAATTTGAGTGGATAACTTGTTTTAAGTAAGTTATATTTTTGTTGAGAAAGATTCGGGTAATGGATAGCCTAAAAAGAGAGAAGTCAATATATTGCTACAAACGCAAAGGCTAAAACATTAAACAATCCGGTTGACAATTGTCCATACTTCCCCATCAGAGCGGACATAGGGAACGGAGATTGTCTTAAAGCCAGTAATAAAGGGCTTGTAATAAATCTGCCAATACATTGGACTCAGTTGATTGGCACAAGCCTTAAGAAAACGGACTTCTGCGGCTAGTTCACTTGCTAGTTGATTAATGCGTTCAGCATGAACCTGAGCCACTTCTTTCGCTTCCTCTAGCTGCTGCTGTTGGATAAGTTCTTTTGATGCAACTTGCGATCGCACTAACTTACCTTGTTTTTGTTTTATCTTGCCTTCCAAGGCTGCGATCGCTGCATCTATGCCTTGGAGTTCAACTGATAATTGGGCATTTTCTCTGGCTTGACGGCGGTAAGCTTCTACCATCGCCTGGGGTGAATCATTCTCGCCAGAGATGACATTATTTTTTTTAGTAAGTGCAGCGCGTTCTTCTAAAAGAATCTGAATTTGAGAGTTAAGCGCCGCTATTTCAGCCTGAGTTTGCTCCATAAATCGAGTTTTAAGTGCTGAGTAAAATATTAAAAGCTTTTTGCGCCTTGGGTATCGAGAGAAAGCGATCGCACCTCGGCTGTAATTCCTTCTTCTTGCCAAGCAGCTAACATCGCCGCCTCCACAGCCTTTGAGTGTAACTTATCCGCCAAAGCTAACAGTGTCGGCCCCGCACCACTAATTACCATACCATAAGCACCAGCACTAACTGCTGCGATGTTGACAGCATCATAACCAGGAATCAAAGCTTTCCGATAGGGCTGATGCAATCTATCTTGCAAAGCTGTCTTTAACCATTGTCCGTTACCAGTTTCTAAGCCACGCAACAATAAGCCCAAATGTGCCGTATTGAAAATCGCATCAGCACGACTCACCTCAGTTGGCAGAACGCCCCGCGCCTCGGAAGTAGAAAGTTCAAAATTAGGAATAGCCACAACTGGCACAACATCTTTATGCCAGGGAACATCACAAATTTCCCAACCTGCGCCACTGGTAGCAGCAAGACGACATCCTCCCAACAAAGCTGGAACTACATTATCAGGATGTCCTTCCATTGCGATCGCTAACTCCATCACCTGCGACTGAGACAGAGTTGCACCTTCTAGTTGATTAGCCGCAACCAACCCACCAACAATTGCTGTCGCCGAACTACCCAAACCCCGCGCCAACGGTACACCTAACTTAATTTCTATTTTTACAGTCGGCGGTGTCTGCTCTATGTGTTGATAGAATTTGACAAACGCTTGATAGAGAAGATTGCTTTCATCAGTTTGGACTCGTTCAGCTTCTGTACCAGTGACATGAATACTTAACCCACCTTCTTCCAGGCGAGTGAATTTAAACTCGTTGTACAGCTTTAAAGCTGCACCAATGCAATCAAAACCTGGCCCCAAATTCGCAGTTGTGGCGGGAACGGTAACAGTAACGGTAGAAACAACAGACATTGGTAAAACTCACTAATCATCAACTAGCATCCCATGTATTGGTATCACTTTGAGGCTAGTTTTTTAACCTAATAAAAACGCATATAGTGATCCTAAATGAGTTGTGAAAATCGATAGACTAAGATCCCCGACTTCTCAAAGAAGTCGGGGATCTTATTGTTCACGAATGATTTAGGACTGCTATAGACGGGTAGTACTTAGTTGTAGGCATCGCTCTTTTCGACAAGCTTAGTGGTCAAAAAGCTTACTTCAAAGTTCCCAAAACGGGCGCTGTCTCAACCTCGGAAATTTGCGGAACCAAGAGTCTCTTAGCATAAATCTGGGGATTGCTTTGCGAGACTATGGCATAAGACTGGCGAAGATTAGCATTGATTGCAACGGTCTTCACATCGTACATCTGCATCGCCATCTTAGGATAGAAACCAATACCAATAATCATTAGCAGAAAACAGGCGGCGATAAATACCTCACGGGGTCTAGCATCCTCGTAGACTGCATCTTCTGGCACGAGACAGTCTGTACCAAAACAAACTGTTCCCTCATCTTCTTGATTTTCCAAACCTGCATTATTAATGTCGCATAGTAGTGCTGCGTCTTTACCATAAAACACCTCTCGCAGCATAGAAAGTAGATAAATCGGTGTGAGAATAACTCCAACTGCGGCGAGAAAAACTGTTACGGTGCAGAAAGTCGAACTGTAAACGTCACTGCTGGTCATCCCAACAAATACCGAGAGTTCGCCAGCAAAGCCGCTCATACCAGGAAGTGCCAAGGATGCCATCGCGCCGATGGTAAACAGGGCAAAGACTTTGGGCATGGCTTGACCAATACCGCCCATATCTTTCATTACCATTGTGTGGGTGCGATCGTAAGTAACACCTGCTAAGAAAAACAGCACTGATGCAATTAAACCGTGTGAAATCATCTGCAACATCGCGCCGTTGATTCCCAAATCAGTGAAGGACGCAATCCCCAGCAGTACAAACCCCATGTGAGAAATCGACGAATAAGCTAAACGCCGCTTCATATTGGTCTGAGCAAAGGAGTTTAATGCACCATAGATAATGTTGACAACACCGAGAATGGCTAGAACTGGCGCAAAATAAATGTGTGCATCGGGAAGTAGTTCCAGATTCAGGCGAATCAGTCCATATCCGCCCATCTTCAGCAACACACCAGCTAATATCATTGATACAGGAGAGGATGCTTCGCCGTGGGCATCAGGCAACCAAGTATGCATGGGGAAAACAGCAAGCTTGACACCAAATGCAATCAACAATCCTGCATAAAGTAGCAGTTGTAGACCAAGAGGATATTCTTTGCTGGCGAGGGCAGTGATGTCAAATGTCATATCACCGCCGCCATATAACCCCATTGCCAGGGCTGCCACTAAAATAAATATAGAAGCAGCTGCGGTATACAACAAAAATTTCATAGCTGCATAACGACGCTTTTGTCCACCCCAAATGCAGACTAGTAGGTAGACGGGGATTAGCTCTACTTCCCACATAATGAAAAATAGCAGCAAGTCTTTGGCAACGAACACCCCTACTTGTGCAGAATACAGCACCAGCATCAAAAAATAGAAGAGGCGAGGGCGGTGATCAACTTGCCAAGCCGAAAACATCGAGAGTGTGGTGACAAATCCTGCTAGCAGCACAAGTGGCGCTGATAGTCCATCGACTGATACCGCCCAGTTAAGACCCAACTGAGGCATCCAGGCATAACTTTCCACCATTTGAAAACTAGCACTGCTGGCATCATAATGTTTCCAAAAGGCATAACACATCAAGGCAAAGTCTGCAATACCTATACCTAATGCATACCATCGAACGCGCTTACCATCTTTATCAGGCAGCACAGGGATAAGCAGGGAAGCAATGAGTGGCAGCAAGACAATTGCGGTAAGCCAGGGAAATTGATCCGCTATCATGTATATGAGAAAAAATACTTATTTGGGATGATGTCATTGTACTAAACCTTGTAACAATTTCTTCATAAGTATTTATCCTAGTTAACCATAAATATTTGTCCCAGTTAACCGCTTTGACTCAAAGACAATTGACTGGAAAATGGCGACTGGGCTTGCCGTGACTTGTACTGAGCGCAGTCGAAGTAGCGTAGCCGAACGGGACTGGGGAAGAAAGATTTTTAGTTGCTTAGGGTACTAATCCAGCCCGCAAAGCACGGACAGCAGCCTGTGTCCGGTCAGCAACACAGAGTTTATTAAGAATACCTCGAACATGAGTTTTGACAGTACCTACTGTTAAATAGAGCCTTTTGGCAATTTCTGCATTGTCACAGCCAGCGACAATCAACTCTAAAACATCCATCTCTCTGTGAGTTAAAGGATAGCTGACTATACTTTTCTCAGTATCTGCGTCAATACCTTCAATCAAGACTCTTTTTCCAGATGCGCCTCTGTTGCCATCGGGGAAATCTTGACGTATTTGTTGTAGTACAAGGTCTGCGATCGCTGGATCGATCCATGAGCTACCTGCATAAGTCGTTTGCACAGCCTCTATTAGTTTCTCTGTTTCTATATCCTTCATGCAATAAGAATCTGCACCTGCTGCAAATGCTGCTAAAACTGCTTGTTCGCTATTTTGCATCGTTAAAATTAGCAGCTTTGTTGTGTAGTCTTCATTCTCTGCCTGATGTTGCCTAAATGTGCGTGTTAGCTCAATACCATCCATGTCAGGCAAACCAATGTCAATAGTAGCAACATCCGGCTTGAGAGTTTTCAGAAGCTTGATACCATCCGCTGCATTGGCTGCTTCACCAACAATGTTGAACTCTGGCTGAGTTTGTAAGGCAGACCGCAAGCCGATTCTTGTCAGGTTGTGATCTTCAATCACAAGGATCTTGATTTCGCTCATAGTGCTTAACTTTACTGTTATTTATCTAAAGTACAGATTAAAATAATCTCGTTCTTCTATTCGGGATCTTATACAAAAAGCAATGCGTTTGGCATTATTCCCTGAAGTTCATCTACCATTAGACATAGATAACCTTATCTCGTAAGCTTTTCTAAGGCAAGAGTTTCGATATGACAATATAATTCAATCAAAAAATATTTTTATACATTAATCTAACGCTCGATGTTTTATGCTAAACAATTTTTCATGAACAATCTGGTAGCAAGTAAAAGTAGGTGATTATTAAGTAATAATTCTTGCTTTGAGCGGTCTTATGCACATAAAAGCGACTAAAATAATTCACTCTACCACCCAGACACTCATATTAATTGGATAATTTAGGCGGCTAATATACTTGTAAAAAGAATATTTTGTCAAATAAATAGCACATAGTCCCAAGAGAAAGTCAGTCTAATTACGTAGACAAAAGGTATTTAACTCAGGAAACTCTAAAAGAAAATGTTAATCCTTAATAATCTCAGCACTGGTGAAGTAAGCTATTACTAGATTTGCTAGGGATAGCCAAGCACTTCTTTTTTATTTAAGCCATGTCTTTACCTAAAACTGTCAAAAAAGATAAAATTCTCGTTGTCGATGATGTTTTTGACAATCTACTCGTCTTAGAAGCTGTCCTAGAAGATGAGGACTATGAAATTAGCTTGGTAGAAGATAGTAAGATTGCTCTGGCTATGGTTGAAGAGTCACCGCCAGACATAATTCTCTTAGATGTGATGATGCCAGAGCTAGATGGCTATGAATTTACTCGACGCATCCGACAGAATCAGGCGTTGCCATTTATCCCGATTCTGCTGCTCACGGCTCACTATGAGTCTAGCGTTGTTGAGGGACTAGACGCTGGTGCAGATGACTTCATTCGCAAACCATTCGATCCTGATGAACTACATGCAAGGGTGCGATCGCTCCTGCGCCTCAAGCATAGTATCGACGAACGAGATCAGATGGCGAATCTCCGGGCAGATTTTGTCTCGCGTTTTACTCACGATTTACGTATACCCTTAGTAGCCTCCAACCGCGTATTAAAATTATTGCTGGAAGGCAGGTTTTGCGATGTTTCGCCACAATTGCAAGAGATAATTGATACCATGATTGGCAGCAATCAAGACCTGCTGGAAATGGTAAATACCTTGTTAGAAGTTTATCGTCATGAAGCGGGCTGTAAAACCTTAAAAATTTCTCCCTGCAATATTCAGGAATTAGTGAGTGAAGTTTCCCAAGAATTAACTCCTTTAGCTGAAGAAAAAGGATTAGCTGTAAACATCGATCGAGGTGAAACTGCAAGCACCATTATGGGCGATCGCTTAGAACTGCGGCGAGTTTTGACAAATCTCATCGGCAATGCTATCAAATTTACAGATAAAGGTTCTGTAGATATTCACTGCTATCTGACTCCGGTAGCTGTGAATATTGATATCCGAGATACAGGGCCAGGAATTTCTAAACCAGATCAGGCAATATTATTCGAGCGATTTCGTCAAGGGAAACACCAACGTTCTGGTAGTGGCTTGGGACTATATCTTTCTCGCTGTATTATCGAAGCACATCAAGGCACAATCGATGTGACATCTGAACCAGGCAAGGGTAGCACATTTACTATCCGTCTACCTTTAGCTGACGAAAACTAAAAGTAGGCAGACAAAAAATTATTACCCTAATAACACTCTTAGTACAATAGAATCAGTAGAGTTATCTTGTAATGTTGGGATGTGTGTTAAAAGATAGGTAAATAGAATATTAATTATGAATTAGCACCTTTGGAAAAATCAGTAATAGATTGAGAAAATGTTTTGCGATCGCTATTATCAAAATCCCTGAAAATCTTAGGCAAAAAATAGAGTTAATAAAGGGAGAAGGTTCAGTAAATAATTATTTAACTTAAACCTTCTTCCTAAATAAAGTTTCACCTATTACATTACCGCCAAAATCTACTTACTTGAGCAACTTGTTACAGTGAGTAAAACCTCGATTGCGCTGTACTATTCTAAAGTCTTTTTAACTTCATCTTTAATATTCTCAGCGGTATGACGGACTTGGGCTTCAGCTTGTTTAGCTTTACCTTCAGCTTTATCTTTAGGATCGCCAGTTACTTCGCCAATTGCCTCTTGTACTTTTCCTTCGACGTTTTTAGCAAAAGCTTTTGCTTTATCTTCGATACTCATATTTCTTGTTCCTAAAGTATGTTGGTTGATTGCTTTTCTCGTGTTTGAAAAGCGCTGTAATGTTTATAGATTACTTCTAGAAAACTTTTAATTCTTCTATCTGACGATGTTTTTATGACAAATATTTTTGTCCATTGTACATAGTTATTTAACCTTGAAATTCATCTTTGGAAATTTAAGTAATATCCAAAAGAGCGAAAGGCTCATTTTATTGTTCTATCTTCAGACAAAATTATTTATTACTTCAGGTAGACAGCGATGATAATAAACTGCAATTTGGCTTATTACCACTGGATATGGTAAATACAGCACTCTTTATCTAAGTCGAGTACACTACATACCATTGGTGTCAACTTAAGCCAAAAACTATATCGGACAGGCGTTTTGCAAATCCCTCACGCCCTCATCCCCTAACCCCTTCTTCCTTGGGGGAAGGGAAATTGAATATCTAACTCCCCTCTCACGATGGGCTACCGATGTACACAAAAGTCTTAAAAACCTTGTTTGATAGGACTTTCCTCGTTTCCAGTCTCTCTGGCAATTGAATATTAAAAAAGAGCTTGAAGAAAAATAATCATGATGTACTTATTTATAGTTTGGGTGCTTATATTCTCTTTAGTCGCTCCTAGCGCGGCGATGTCTGACAACAAGTCGCTTCTCGACGAGAACCTACACCAACACGTCTACACTGAAGTAAAACAGCCATACTACTTAATATCTGGACTTGGCACAATCCACCATCCAGTTTCTACTTCTAATCCCCAAGCCCAAAAGTTTTTCGATCAGGGATTAAATTTAATTTACGCTTTCAATCATGATGAGGCGTTGCGTTCTTTTCAATACGCTGCCAAACTCGATCCGCATTTAGCGATCGCATATTGGGGTGTTGCTTTAGCCTTGGGGCCTAACATTAACTCGCCAATAGACCCCAATCGGGAATTAGCTGCTTACCAAGCGGTACAGCAAGCTTTGGCCGTTTCTACCCAAGCTTCCACCCAAGAACGAGACTACATTACCGCCTTAGCAAAACGTTACTCTCAAGATACCGATGCTGATTTGTATCAACTAGCGGTAGATTACGCCAAAGCAATGGGAAACCTAGTCAAGCGCTATCCTGATGATTTGGATGCAGCGACACTTTACGCTGAAAGCCTGATGGATCTGCATCCTTGGCAGCACTGGACTAAAGATGGTCAGCCACAGCCAGATACAGAAGAAATTGTGGCTATTTTAGAATCAGTTCTCAAACGTAACCCGAATCATGCAGGAGCTAATCATTACTATATCCATGCAGTAGAAGCCTCACCTTCTCCAGAACAGGCCCTTGTCAGTGCTAACCGACTCGGAACTCTAGCACCAGCAGCGGGACACTTGGTACACATGCCAAGTCATATTTATTTTCGTGTGGGAGATTATGAAGGGGCAATGCAGGCAAACAAGCAGGCGATCGCTCAAGATGATATTTACATCAAAAAATATCAAGTCCAGGGCACTTACCCCATGATGTATTACAACCACAACGTACATTTCCTCATGGTGGCTAGTAGCATGGCAGGAAGATATGAAGATGCTCTGAAATCCGCAGAAAAATTAGTTGCAAATGTTACTGCAATTGACCCTTATGTACCAATGCTTGAGGGATTCCTCGGCAGCAAAATGCTGATTCAAACACGCTTTAGTGATTGGGATGCCATCTTAAAAACTCCTGCTCCCGAAGCTAAATTGCCCACTACCTCAGCACTTTGGCATTTTGCTCGCGGTATGGCAAGTGCAGCCACAGGCAAACTTGAAGATGCAGCAAGTGAAAGTCGGGCCTTACTGGCTGCCAAACAGGGAATTTCCACCGAGGCAACTATTGGATTCAGTCCTGCAAGTAATATTTTAGACATTGCCTCAAAAGTTCTAGACGCCAAAATTGCTAGAGAAAAGCATGATTATGAATCTGCCATCCAATTGCTAGAAAAAGCGGTAGTAGCAGAAGATGCCCTAAATTATGTAGAACCACCAGACTGGTACTTTCCGACGCGAGAATCTTTGGGTGCTGTGCTTTTGGCTAAGGGTGACTATAGAGAAGCTGAGAAAGTCTTTCGTGCCGATTTAAAAAAATATCCCCATAATGGACGTTCTCTATTTGGCTTGCAGGCAAGTTTGCAGGCACTAGGCAAAGATGAGGCCGCTCAACTTGTCAAAGCTGAATTGGAGACAGCTTGGAAAGGTGATGTTCGGCAACTTAAGATTGCAACTTTGGTTAATTAGGGAACTCCAAGAAATAAATTATCCAATATTGTGGGGTGGGCAAGATGCCATTGGTGTCAAGTTAAGGCAAATGTCCAAATGTTAAGTGACATAGCAGCAGTGCGTCGGTGTCGCTGACGCACGGCTTTTACCAAGCCCATAGAGCGAGCGTTGATGCTCAACCAAGCAAGCAATAGTTGTAGTTGTGGGTTTTGCAAGAGTGCGCGGGCAAGCTCGCAAGGCGTTGAGATAGAGCTTGCCGACTCACAGACATTGCCTCTACTGGAAACCTACTCAGTAATAATATAATTTTCAACAGAGTCTATCAAAAATTAAAGAAGTTGATAGTCAAAGCAGGAATTTTTTGAACGCTATTGATTGCCATGTTTATCTTCAACAAAAAATATTTCTATCTCACACTTATACTCTTTTTCATAGAAGTATGTATTGCTGTTTTTGTCAATGATAGTTTCATTCGCCCTTTTATCGGTGACGTTTTAGTAGTTATACTAATTTATTGCTTTATCAAAGCTTTTTGGAATATACATTCATCTCTAGTCGCTTTATCAGTTTTTGCTTTTTCTTGTACTATCGAGCTTCTTCAATATTTTAATTTTGTAAATAATTTAGGATTGCAAAAATATAAGATTTTGGCCGTTGCATTAGGAAGTATATTTGATTGGAAAGATATTATTGCTTATGCAATAGGTATCCTAACAATCCTATGGTTTGAAAATAAAACATGATTACTTGAAAGTTGTTAATAGTACAATGTCTAAGCTAATAATAAAAACCGGGGGAAATAAATCCTATCAAAACTTTGTGAGTATCGTTTCAGTTTATAGTCATCAGGAAGGATGGGTGGTTATTCGTGACCATTGGTCAATCGAAAATCAACTTCATTGGGTCAAGGATGTAACTTTAAATGAAGATAACTGTATTCATACTGGCGGTTTTTCGCCAGCTAATTGGGCGATGGTCAGACAGTTTTTAGCCTCTTGGCTGACAGCGCCGATCGCGCCTATTGTTGAGTATAGCGACGCGGCGTATAAACCCAGATATTACCATCGCGGCGTTTGATAGTTCGGGTTTTTGTGGAACCAACAAGAATAATTGTCCGCATATCAGCGCTTGCTGGCGTTAACTGCTCAAGTGCGATCGCTTTTACTGTTTGTCCTGGGCGACCGAGATTTCGGGCCAATACTACTGGTGTATCTGGTGTTCGATGTTGCAGCAAAATATTTCTTGCTTCTGCCAGTTGCCAAGTACGCTCTTTGGAAACAGGATTGTAAAAAGCAATGACGAAATCAGCCTCAGCAGCAGCCGCAATTCGTTGGGCGATCGCAGACCAAGGTTTCAAGATGTCAGAGAGAGAAATAGCACAGAAGTCATGCCCAAGGGGCGCACCAATGGCTGCTGCTGCTGCCTGCATTGCAGAGATGCCTGAGGCCACATGAATGTCGATACTGTCCCATTCTGGTTTAGCATAGCGATCGCACACCTCAAAAACCGCTGTTGCCATTGCATAGATGCCTGGGTCGCCAGATGAAACTACAGCTACATATCGTCCAGATGCAGCCAAATCTAGGGCCATCTTTGCTCGTGCTTCTTCTTCGCGGTTGTCAGATTCATGCCGTTGCTTGCCATCAGCCAGAGAACCAACTAAATCTAAATAAGTTTTATAACCCACTAGGTCAGTTGCCGACTTGAGTATCTCCTTCACTTCTGGAGACATCCACAGCGAACCACCAGGGCCAGTGCCAATAATCGCTAACCGTCCGCGTGGCTGACCGATGGTGTTAGGGTCAATTACTTGAGGGGCAATAGCGATCGCAATGTGGGGAGATGAGAGAGATAAGGGAGATGTGCCTGTGGCGGCGATCGCTGCGGCTTGGGCGGGGCTATAACCTTGTGAAAGTAAGCTTTCTAGCTGATTTGAGGTAAAAAAGCGGGTGGGCACTTTCAAGGCGCTAGCTACGGCGTAGATTGCGGGATCGGCTGCGGCGGTGATGGGTGCAAATATCCCGGCTATTGATGTTTTTTCTAGTTTGGCATCAGCTAGTAGCTGTTGTACTAAAGCAACTGCATCATCAATCATGCCATTAATTGCGATCGCGATCGTTGCTGGGTGGTAAACAAGGCAGTTGGCTGTAGGAGTTACCAAACGTTCTGTAACTTGGATGGTCAAATCTCCCTTGGGATCTATCGGTAATTTACTATCGCTCAACCAAGGTGCTATTCCTTCGAGATTAACTTGCGCCCCAGCTAGCAAATCTGAAATAAATTTCTTCGCATCATCTGGGTTGGCTAAATGGTATCCAGGAGGAGGAGATAACAGCGTTGTGCCCAAACGTAAATCGCCTGTGGTCGTAATTGCAGGTTTGACATCCAGGGCTTCGGCAATGCGACGCGCTAAATCGTTGACTCCACCAAGTCCGCCCAAGAGAGGGACAACAGCACTACCATCTTCAGCCACAGCTAGCACTGGTGGTTCCTGTCGTTTATCCGAGATTACCGGAGCTAACGTCCTAATTAAAATGCCAGCGGCACAAATGCCAATCAGCGGCCTTCCCTGCATAAATAACTCGCGTAGCGTCTCGCCAAAATTTGTGAAGCTGACATCAACTTCCGATGTGCGACCCTCTAAACCGTATAATGTTGCCCCTGGTAAGACGCTGATTATCTTGCGTGCTACTGTCACGCTATTTTGACCTAGTATTACAATGGCAGGTGCAATGTTAATCATTACTTAATTACGAATTATTTAATTAGCCTTTAAACAAATGTTCTCAAAAATTTGAGTGCTTCAGTTTTATTTTTAAACATCGCATGAATTATATCGCCGTTATTATAACGAATGTCAATCTCGTACTTTATTGCTGGGGCAAACTTAGGTTGGTTTTCTGAATAATTCTGGATGTATTCAATAGCATTATTAATAGTTTCCGCTTCTTGAGATAGACCATGTAGGACAATGATATTTACCTGGTGGACTAGTCGAGCAAACGATTGTTCTAAAGTATTGATAAATTTATCTATTTGATATTTTTCTAGGCTGAGTATTTGATTTTTTATATTATTAATATCTGGAGTTGATAACTTTTTCCATTGAGCAATTTTATTTTGAAACTCGGATTCTAATGTACTTTCATTGAAAGATGCATTTATGCCAACTGATGTAAATGATTTTATGATATTTTCATACTTAAGATACAAAATTTTAAAGCCCTTAGATTCTAATTGGTCAAGCGCTCCTTGAGTAAATACACCTGCGAGAATAGCACCTAAAAATGGATTAAGTTGACTATAAGTGTCTGCCAGAGGAATAAGCGCTCCTTCAATTTCTTGAACTTTATTTCTAGAATGTTTGGTGTAACGCCGCCATGCAGTCTCAATAAACGCCACTGGAAGACCAAGAGTTTCTTCTGTACCTCCCCGCTCCAGTACATAGTCAAGGTCATGATAATTACCATAGCGATCCTGCCATGATACCTTTTTACTAATTCGTGCCTTGCGCTTCTTCTGATAGTCTAAGTAAAAACCATGCTCATCGGCCACTTGCTGAAGTGTTTCACAAATAAATTCTTGGATGAGATTCCCTAAAATCTGACCCCATTTATGTGACAATGACTCTGCCATTACAGTTGTACAAAATAATTTTTTTGTGATTAGCCTATCCGTAAACCCACAAACAACCTTCGCAAAGAGGAACTCTGTGCTTGCGATTTTTCCATTTGACATTACGATCGCGAATTTTTTCAAACTTAAAAGATTTAAATCCTGCTGCTTGTGCTAATAAACCCATCCATTCTATTACCGGAATATAAATTCCATAGGGAGCAGAATCACCAATTACAAAGCAAACTGTTGCAGGACTTTTACATACTCTACGAAGTGCTGTCCAAACTCTAGCCATGTCAAGAAAATAGCAAGCAATCATCAAATGATAATTTTTTTTACCTCCATGTAAATGTCGCTCTTGAGACAATTGATGGCAGATTTCAATAATACTAGCTTTGATTGGATATAATTCATGAGATGCTAGAACTTCGTCGATGTTTACATTCTTATTGGTGACGTGCTGTGAACATGAACGAATTAAGTATTGTCTCACCATAGTTTGCAAATCAGTCCAACCGGAAATTTCTTTCATAAAACACATTTCGAGACGTGTAGCATCCGCATAATCATAATTATTAGCGTATGGCGGTGAGGTGATTACCAAGTTGGTAAAATTATCAGGTATGCCCTGGCAAGTCCGAGCATCAGATTGAATGAGTGTCGAACTAGAAGCCGCTGTTTTTACTGCAATTTTCATATCTGTAGCTATATTCTCTGCCATTAGCTCAAAAGCAGATATTGGCTCTAAGAAAGATTGTTTCTTTTTATTTGGTAAGATATACTGCCAAGGTGCAGTTCCAGCATGAGAAACATGTCGAAGAATTGATATCAGTGTCAACCAAACTAACTGGGATTGAGATGAATCATCAGCGAGTTTTTCCCAAGCTTGGCGCAATCTATCTAGAGATTCAAGTGAAGATATAGTAAAGCATTTATGAATCAGTGTTGGGTATGTATCTACACATGGTTGCAGATTTTCTGCATATTTTATAACCTTTTTTATATGTTCAAGATAGGCATCAGAGTCAGTTTGATATAAAAGTTTAGCTCTTGCTATACGCACGACAAAAGGATGAGCCTCAATTCCAAAACATTCAACTCCAAGCTTTTCAGATGCAAGTAAGGTTGTACCAGAACCAGCGAATGGGTCTAAGACAGTAATTTCTCCTCGTTCTTGGAATTGAGTAATTATAGTTTCGACCCATTGTGCAGAGAAACCTGCACTAAATCTAAACCATCGATGAACTGGCAATTTCATGTTATCGATGAATGTAGACGAACTGTCAAAAGATTTAGAAATGCTAGAAGAAAACTTCTGAAATGGCAACTCTAATTGTTGATTCATTTGAATATTTATTATTTGTTAATATTCTAGGGTAAAAGTCCATTAAAAATTGAGGTTAAGGCTTTGTTTGTTGAATTAGCATAGACTCTTTAACTGCTTGCACTAGTTCTTCTTATGTGCATTGAGTTATAGCGCTTTAACTTGCCAATATGCAACAGGTAATTGTCGCATGATTCGGCATTCTATCTGATGCAAAGGGTCATTTGCTTGTGTGAAGTTAGGTGATACTTGATACTTGTTTTGTGGTAATTTTGATTGTCAACGCCAAAAAGCTTTGATTTCAAGTGATGGAAAAGCGATCGCATTCTCTCAAAAAAGTGCGATCGCTTGTTAAATTAGAGATTAGAACTCCAACCAAAATCCAAAAAATTTCTTCCCTAATCCCCAGTCTCAACTCAATTAGCTTTACGTTCTTTCAGTACTTGATCTAGCAAGTTTCTAGCAGGTTGTGCTTTGGCCAACGCTACTTGATGGTCATTATAAGCACGAACAAGGCGAGAAAGACTGCTCACACCTGTCTTGAGTTGCTCAAGTTCTTCACCAGCAACTAGTTCTCCATCAAGCATCCGCCCAATCAACGGTTTGATATCGCCCACTTCCTGGCGGACTTTTTGGAGCTTTTCTAAAGAACTCAGTAAGGTTTTTAGTGAGTTCAATATATCGTCAATATCTTGGGCATCCTCCACTGGCTCAGGCGGATTTTCAATTGCAATCGTATTTTTGTCTGAAACTGTAGGCAATTCCTCTACAGACGTTTCACTTATAACCCCGTTTAACCGTGCCATCAACGCTTCCTCAAGGAATTTTCCTCAGTGTATCGCTGATTTCAAGTTGCCAAAGATGGTATTGTTATAATTCGTTAAATAAATACTTGTACAAATTCAACTCTACGTTGCGATCGCGAAAGCAAAGAATTCCCTTAGCTACGGCCAACATATAAACACAGCAATAATGATAGATTTTGAACCTTGGGACAGGTTGTTGCGTCAGTATGTCGATCGCCAGGGTCGTGTAAACTATATTGCTTGGAAAACTGAGCAACCTCAAGCGCTAGCTAATTGGTTGTCGAGTCAAAAAAATCTGGCTTTTACATCTAATAGCAACACTTCTGAGCAATTGGCATTGTGGATCAACCTTTACAATGCGTTCACCATTTCGACAATTTTAGAAAGATACCCGCTTGAGTCAATTCGTCCGCGAATCTTAGGCATTCCCAACTGGTTGGCTTTTTTGTGGTTCTTCCAACGTCGTGCTTATTATATATTTGACAAGCATTACAGTTTAGCCCAAATAGAAAACCAGATTCTGCGGAATCAATTGCAGGAGCCACGAATTCATTTTGCAATAGTCTGCGCTTCGGTTGGTTGCCCGTTACTGCGTGCTGGAGCTTATTTTCCTCAACAAGTTACTCAGCAGTTAGATGAAGATACCCGTCGCTTCATTAACAATTCTGAAAAAGTCCGTTATGACTCAGTTAGTAAAACGCTCTACTGTAGCAAAATCTTTAAATGGTATCGTCAAGATTTTCTTAAGGTCAAATCCTCTATTCCAGAATATATCCGCTCTTACTTAGAAACAGACTTGCCAATAAATGCTTCAACGCCGATTTCCTATCTCTACTATGATTGGAACCTGAATCAGCGAATATCTTGATAAAATTGTTTGAGATAATTTGCATCAACGCCAATTCCCCACAAAAAACCGATGTAAAGGTAGATTGCGTTTGCTTTCCAGCTACCCCATTTTGCTACACGGCGATCTGAAGAGTGAACAATGCGGTTCACCAGATAAATGCGTCCTTTTTTAACCAATTTCAGGCATAAATCTCCATCTTCCATAATCGGTAATGCCTCGTCAAATCCATTGCAATCCCAAAAGTCAGTGCGACGACAAAACATTACCTGATCTCCGAACAACAGGCGCAATCCTCGAAAAAACAGGTGAGGCTTAAATAGCAGTGGTGCGTAGTAGGTTTTTAGATAATTATGTAGAGAGATGCCCCAGCGAGTCGTTTGAGATCCACTCATCAGAGAAATGAACCCCCCACAAGCAATGGTTGGCTCTACTAGGGTTTGCTCGATTAGAGTGATTAAGTCATCCGGCACCCAAGTATCTGCATGAAGAAAGCAAAGAATATCTCCAGTTGCAGCCGATGCTCCATAATTCATCTGAATAGAACGCCCACGCTGTTTAGATGAAAGAACTTGTACGCCTAGCGATTGATTGAATGACCCAAAGCATTGCTTTGCAACTGCCACTGTCTCATCATCGCTACCACCATCTACTACTATCACTTCAAAAGCAGGCGGATTAAGTAAAGTCAATTGGCGCAATGTCCGCTCTAAGCTAACTGCTTCGTTTAAAGTAGGAATGACAATCGAAACTTGAGACATGCAGCATAAGTAGTTTTATCGTTGCTTTTATTCTACTTGCTGAATGTTGACAAGCTCTTAGTCCAAAGGTCAACACTCGTGAGCATGGTAAGTAGCTTTTAGTAATTTTCCCCAGATTGCATTGTAAGGATGTACAACCTTTGTCGGATGCCCATTTTGAAAGATTGGCCTGCCTTGGTTTGCCCACTGAAAAATTCCACCACTCAAGTTATAAATGCACTTAATCCCGGCTTCATCCAGTTTTTGGGCTAATTTTGCGCTTCGGTAGCCAACAGCACAGTACACAACAATTGGTCTATTTTGGGAAACTGTTGTAACTGCTGTTAAGTCCTCTGTGAGAGGATCTATGCGTACTGCTGTTTCAAGATGACTGACTGCATACTCAGTCTGACTTCGTGCATCTAGTACTAATGGACGAGGCTTTGCAGAATCTAATAGTAATTGAGCTAATTGGTTGCAATTAATTTCCTTAACAGTAGGAAACTGAAATTTGATCAGAAGTTTAAGAAAGTTAAACGTGAGCGATCGCACTTGTGAAAAGACTCTCTGGTTGAGAAACAATACTAACGGGGGCTGTGTTTAATATTTAATAGTAAAAAACGATCAAAGAATAAGCGATCGCACTGGCATAAACTCTCCAAAACAAACAGATAACTCATCCAGATTAGCTTATTTTCAAGTAAATATACTTATAATAATTACAGCATTTACTAATCACCTGCGATTATTTATGGCAATTCTTCAACTGATTGAACCCGAAGTTAAAAATCTGGGTGGTTTTTCTGCCCGCCGCAGTTTGCCATATCCTAATCGCCAAACGGTTGGGCCGTTTATCTTTTTCGATCATCTTGGCCCATCCGTTATGCCCCCCAATCAAGGCATCGATGTCCGACCGCATCCTCATATCAATCTGGCAACCGTAACTTATTTATTTGATGGTGCTTTGATGCATCGCGATAGTTTGGGTACTGTGCAGGAAATCCAACCAGGTGCAGTCAACTGGATGACGGCGGGAAAGGGGATTGTCCATTCAGAACGCTCACCTGACTTTGACCGTCACCAAGAAACTACTATTCATGGCATTCAAACCTGGGTTGCTCTGCCTGTTGAACACGAAGAAACAGAGCCAACGTTCATTCACTATCCGGCTGAAATCCTTCCCACTTGGGAAGAGAATGGCGTTATCATCAAACTTATTGCTGGGCAAGCATTTGGCTATACCTCACCTGTAAAAGTTCTCTCACCTATTCTCTATTTAGATGCAGTGTTGTCTGCTAACACCCACTTTACTATCCCTACAGATTATTCACAAAGGGCAGTATATAGTGTCACCGAGGGGTTGAGGATTAATGATGAACCGATGGAGCAATATCGTCTCGCTATTCTAGAGTCAGGCGATCGAGTTGAGGTTTCTGCTACAGATGCTGCTCGATGTATTGTTATTGGCGGTGAGCCGTTAGGTACACGCTACAAATGGTGGAATTTTGTCTCTAGCCGACCAGAGCGAATAGAGCAAGCTAAAGCTGATTGGCGCGACTCTCGTTTTGCGAGCGTGCCAGATGAAACAGAGTTTATTCCACTGCCAGAAGTGGTAACAGAAGCTAATCCTTTTTCATAAGTGTGTCAAAATAATTCGTAATTTATAATTCGTAATTCGTAATTATTTACCCCACGGCTGAAGCCGGGGGCTAAAATGCGGAAAAAATTGTTTTTTTCCATTAATAAATTAAGGGGCTTATATAGCGTTTCCTAATCATAAAAGGTACATTCTAGTCCCCTCTCGAAGAGCCTACGGTGTACACACAAGTCGAAAAATCCTCTACAGTGAAACTGTCACGCCCACCCATATCCCGCCCAGAACTGAAGTTCAGGGCTGATAGCGAAACTCCACTGAAAGTGGACTAAATAATTAATTCAGTCCACTTTCAGTGGACTTGGGCTATGAGACTCGGAATTCATTCCGAGGCGGGATCAAAACACAGTGCGAGATTCATTAATAAAGAAAGATATAGACTTGTGTGTACACCGTAGCTCGAAGAGCGGGGAGGGGGTTGGGGGTGGGGTTCTTGTAACTCACTTAACCGAGAACCGCTATATCCAGAATTTATTAATTACGAATTACGAATTACGAATTACGAATTACGAATTACGAATTACGAATTAGTAATTCTTCGGTCAGGATTAGATAATTCAACTAAAGTTTTAGGTGTAAGTAGATGCACAATGGTTTTAGGAGTAAGCTGCCACTACTGCTGACATTCTGCTTATTTACTAGCTTTTTGCCTGCCTCTGGTTCAGTTTTATGTCCAGCCGTTGCCTCTGACGAATACTATAAATTAGCCAGAGATTATGGCAGAGATGGACGTGCAGGAACCGATGGGCGATCGGGTAGGGATGGTAGCAGCGGTGAAAACCAAAATATTTTTGTCAATGGTTCACCTGTAAATCTTGACTTGTCGGGTAAAAATGGTGAAGACGGGGAAGACGGGGAAGATGGTTATCAACCTGACTGTGGTTCCCAACGCGGCAATCGCGTCAGCCATGATATAAATGCACCAGATGGTGGTAACGGTGGTAATGGTGGCAAAGGAGGAGATGGGGGAAATGGTGGTTCCCTCACAGTGTATTACAACAATTTGGCAGAATTACGGAATATTTCTGTCCAGGCAACTAGTGGGGAAGGTGGGCGCGGTGGTAGAGGTGGCAAAGGTACGGAGGGTTGTAACTGTCACAGACGGAGATGGGAAGTAAAAACCTGCAAGGGAACTCCTGGTAGCCCTGATTATAAGTGTACCGAAAAGGTTTATCGATGTAGCGATGGTAGCGATGGGCGAGATGGCAGCGATGGTAGTGATGGTAGCCAAGGGCGCTTAGGAACTTTGAGTATTGTCAATAGCAAGGAACCTTTGGCAGCTGATACTCCAACTGTGCAGCTAGCAATTTCGGAACTGATAAACAAACAGTTCAAACTCTCCAAGAATAAGTGGAATCAACGCATAGGCGCAGCTTCTCTACTTGCGCCTGGTTCTGCGATCGCCGATGATTATCGAGAGTTTGAACAGCGTCTAGAAGAGGCTTTTCAAATAGTTTGGCAAGAAAGACAACCCATTACCAGCTTTGGCAATCAAGCTGTAACGCTAAATTTAACTGATAACAAACAAGTAGAAATTACTTTTTCTGAGGAATTATGGGTTGAAGGTAACAGCAAAAGTGAGGCTAACTTAACAACATTTACCGTTAACCATGCCATTCCCAAAAAAGATGTCACTCGGTTAGCTGTGGCAGAATTTGCCGATGCCGGACAAAATCTCAATTTAAAAATAGTCGATTTGGCAGCCAAGTCTGATGCCATTAATACTCAGTTTCGCGTCAAATTCCGCGCCCAAGATAGCTCGCATGGTTTTTCTGGCTACAAAACTGAATTTGAAGGGGATATTCCCACCGAACTTGTGACTCGTGACTACAACCGTTTTACTCTAGCTTTGGGCAAGCTCAAAATTCCTGACGAAGCTTTACGCCCTGGTGTCAACGTTGATATTGAAGTCGTAGCAACTCGTTCTTTAGGAATACGTTCTGCCAAGCAAACTATTAGCTGGCAGGGTGCAATCCGCAAGGCGGAATTAAAAATTAAAAATTAAAAATGAATACAGCATTAGCATTTCATTGATTTGGAATGGGTGGTTTATTTCCACCGTGTTGTACTAGAAAAGAAAAATTCAGAATCAAGAAGCTGCGCTACCCGCCAGCGATGCACTGAGCCTGTCGAAGTGTCGTACACAATTCATTCTGAATTCTGACTCCTGACTCCTGAATACTGTTCGATAAAGTTTAAGAAGATTTTTTCCCATCTGAAACCATTTGCGAGAGAAGATAGGCTGCGAAATCTAGTAACTGATCCAGCAAAAATCCAATAATACCGATGTATAAGATTTCCTGGATTATGTAATCAGTATTGCCAGCTTTATAAGCATCCCAGAGGGTGAAGCCAAGTCCTCTTGGGCCTGTTAACATTTCTGTGGCAATAACGATAAACCAGGCTACCCAAATACTAACTTTCAACGCATGAAATATATGAAAAATAGCTACTCGAAAGTTATTATTCTGTCTCTTGAAATGCCGCATCCCTATTGCTGTATTAATAATCATCGTCCAAAGAGTCCCCAGAAAAACTACTACAATAGCAGCCGAGTCGCTCTCTTGAAACGCGATGAGAGCAATAGGTAGCAAAGCGATAGGAGGGATACTATGAGGTATCTGAAATATCAGCCGAAATAGCTGATAAACCATGCTATTTATCCCGATAAAATATCCGATAAAACTACCCAATACAGCGGCTGGAATATAACCAACAAATAACCGTTGCAGGCTAGCTAAAATGTCTAAAAACATATTATTTTCTCTGCCTCAGTTCTCATGGAAAAGATTCGGTAAATACTGCGGCAACAACACAAAACAGGGCTGAGAAAAATGTATTGAATTACACATTCTATTTTGTTGCTAAAAGATTTTTTATATCTTCTCCTCGTTAATTACTAATTAAAAAACTTAGGTATTATTACGATGTGATAGTAGTAGTACAAAGAAGAGGTAAAGCTTGACTTTACTAAACTTTATCAGAAAAGCAAATTTTAATTAGTAAATTAAATACAATTTCTAGAATTTATCAAAGAAGGCAGTTATTGCTAGAGCTTACGTGCGTAGTTTACCGCACTTCTCTACGAGACGCTCCGCGAACGGCAAGGCTCAGTGACCACCGTAGGCATCGCTCCTTGATTATCTAAGCTGATGCAACGAGCCAGAAAAAGTCTTGAACGGCATGTAAAAATCAATTGGTTGGGGTTTGAATACCCATCCAATTGTAGACAGTTGTAAATAATGACACAGTTCGCTAGTTATCTTTAATAAAAGATGCGATCGCCTTTTTTATCGGAGAACCGGAATCGTCTCTGGTGTAATACGTAAGACCCTGATCGATGAATGCAGAGGTAGTATCTATTAACTGCTGAAGAATCTCGGAATTAGTATTATCTATTTCTTCAGTGACTTTTTCCCCTGTAAATTTATTTTTCCGCTCTTCTGGAGGTAAGACAATGCGAGGATCTTTATAAGTCTCTTTTGGCTTAGGTTTAAATGTCTCATTTAAGTCAAACTGAAGACGTAAGTAACGTTTAGACTCATATCCACCCATAATTTGTCGGCAAATCGTACTATCAATCTCAGATGTAGGTTCCATGAATATGTTAGTAAGATTTTTGATCCAGTCTAAGCCTCTCCATTTGCTGATTTGCTTATATTGATATGGTTGACCAGTTTGACCTGTGCCAATAGAAAGAATAGAAATATCTTCCAATCGCAGATTATCTAGTTTATATTGTTGCTTGATTTCTGGAGATACTGAAGACTGACTAATCCTCATCACTAAACTCAAAGCTGCAAGAGCAGGGTTATTAGCAGAAACTCCTCCATCAATGTGTGGAAATTCCCAGTCACCAAATTTTTGTTTATCTACAGGTTCTAATTTATATGGTGGAAAAAAAGTAGGCGCTGAGGCAGAAGCGGTACATATTTCCCATAAATAGCAGTCATCGTACCATCTGTCTCCTAAATCGGGATGACAATTTGTAAAAAAGGTGGTGTTGCGATATAGCGTATCGTAAGCAAGAATCAAAAGAATGGGTTTTTCGATATCCTTGATTCTTGTGGATTTATAGGCATCTTTGAGTACGCTAGTAATTCCATCATGAGAATATTTAGATGGAGAAAATACCTCAATAATTGATTTGATGATGGACGGAAAGTTTTTGTAGCGCTCTTTGATCTCCAGAGGGAATATATCTTTACCTCTATTTTTATACATTCTAATGAGTTCATCGCTCTCATTTCCGAGAGCAATTCCTCCTGCTAATATTGAACCAGTAGAAGTACCAGCAACCATGTCAAAATATTCGTGTAAAAACTCTCCTTTTCCCTGATTTCTAATTTCTTGTTCTACTTGTTGAAGTATTCGTGCTGCAACAACTCCACGAATACCGCCACCGTCTAAAGCCAAAATTCTGAAGGACATAAGCAATTCTCTTTGATTATTTTTCTGTGGACAAGCATCATGAGATGAATCACAATACGGTTCCATTAGCTTGTTTACTCTTATCCGACTTATCCGACTTATCCGACTGGAAGAATACCTAAGTTTTTTTTAATGAAGTGCCTTCTCTACGAGACACTACGTATAGCTTGCTTTTGCGTAGAGGGGGTATGCCTAGGATTGGTGTTAACTTAACGTGAAAGCCATCTTAGAAGCAGCTTTTAGATATTGTTTCATTCCCAGTCTTCGACTGGAAATTCCGTCCTAGAGGCTCCGCCTCCCTCAACACTGTTCGATTAAGGCAAGAGACGCGATAAATCGCCGTCTCTACAATAGTCAATCTTTCGTAGAGACGGCGATTTATCGCATCTTTGTGATGATTTAACTTGAAACACTTAGAAATCCAGCAAATTTCTACGTTGTGAGGTACAGAAATACCCCACCTGCACAATCTGGCATGAAGGTTGGGGAGGAATATATCTTATGTAGTTGCTGTAAATTCAGGGTTTTAGTAAGGTTAAATAAATATTTGCTACAAGAAAGTTAAAGCTTGACCCCGCACTTGCGTATTTACCTGGCCTTTGTCATAAACTATTTCACCGCCGACAATGGTGGTTTTAGCCCAGCCAGTCAGGTTCCAGCCTTCAAAGGGACTCCAATGGCATTTGGTTAAAAGTTCCTCACGCTGGACTGGGCGGTATGTATTTAAATCTACAAGCACCAAATCGGCATCGTAACCAGGGGCGATCGCTCCCTTATTAGGAATACCATAAGCCACAGCTACAGCTTTAGACATCCAGTTCACAACTTGAGCAACGGTACACTTGCCCTCCATTGCCGCAGTTAACATCAAAGCGAGGGAAGTTTCCACTCCAGGCATTCCTGAAGGGCTATTGGGATATTCTTGAGCTTTTTCTTCTAAGGTATGTGGCGCGTGATCTGTGGCAATGAAATCAATCACGCCATCGCGCAAAGCTTGCCAGAGAACTTCGTTATCGTGGGGCGATCGCAAAGGTGGATTCATCTGTGCTAATGTGCCAATCGTTTTATATGCACTAGTATTCAACAATAAATGCTGTGGCGTAACCTCTGCTGTCACCCAACTCGGTTTCTCCTGACGCAGTAAATCTGCTTCTTCAGCAGTTGACATGTGAAGAATATGCAACCGACGTTGATATTTTTGAGAAAGTTTTAATGCTAGTTGGGTTGCCAGCAACGCCGCTTGATTATCTTGAATTTGCGAGTGAACAGCTGGATCGTGAATGTTGGCAAATTCTTGGCGGCGTTGGTTGATTCTAGCTTGGTCTTCAGCATGAACGGCAATTAAGCGATCGCCTTTAGCAAATATCGCCTCCAATGCTGTTTCACCATCAATCAACAACTGACCATGCATCGACCCCATGAAAATCTTAATTCCCGGTGTTGGCTTTGCTAAAAGCAAATCTGGTAAATTCTCTGCTGTCGCCCCAATAAAAAAGCCATAATTAACTAAGGATTTGTGTGAGGCCCGTTCTAGCTTGTCGTCTAAAGCCTGTTGTGTCGTAGTTAGGGGGCGCGTATTGGGCATTTCTAAAAAAGAAGTGACTCCCCCTTTAGCACAGGCACAACTGGCGGTGAATAAATCTTCTTTGTGTTCTAATCCAGGTTCGCGGAAATGCACCTGCGGATCGATAACTCCTGGCAACAAAGTTAAGCCTTCTGCGTCAATTTCAGTGGCTAGTGCTGTTTGGGAGATTTCTGGCGCAACTTCGACTATTTGGCGATCGCGCGTCAACACATCTCCAACCATCAGTTCACCATTGGGTAAGATTATGCGAGCGCGGCGAATCAGTAACATTTTTGGAGATGACATAGGGATAACCAAGTTTAAACAGCGAGCTATGTATTACAGAGAACCATGCTTTTAGGTTAAACTTATTCGCGATCGGAGTAACCAATTTTTGCCGCGCCTTAAAAAAAAGTTTATTTTTAACAAGAGAGGCAGCAGGAGTTTAAATCCCCCACAAAATCTCCGATTTGGTGAACTGGAATTAGATAGGGGTGAACGCGAGAGCGTCTCATATAGAAGCCTCATCTAAATTCAAACCTCCTACGCCCTGTTTAGTTGTTGAGCGTAGTCGAAACACTGCCCCCTGCCTCCTTCCCAATCCACAATCTAAAATTGGTAGTCAAGATGCAAACATAACTAGGAAATTAAAATTTTCCCGTTAAGATTAACAGATAAAGTCTCACTAGGTGAGTTAATTACCTACATCTTTCGTCAAGTTAAGTAATTTCATGCATAATCAAGTGTCTGATAACAACTCTAGTCAACAACCCGATAATTCTTGGATCGCAGAGCTAGGTAGAACAATTGTATTGAGTATTGTTCTAGCTCTAGGAATTCGTACCTTTGTTGCTGAAGCACGCTGGATTCCTTCTGGTTCAATGGAACCGACTTTGCATGGTACACCAAACCAGTGGGAGGCAGACAAAATTATTGTCGATAAGTTGAAGTATAAATTTGCCGATCCGCAGCGGGGAGACATAGTAGTATTTTCCCCGACGAAAGAGCTGCAAAAAGAACAATATCAAGATGCTTTTATTAAACGTATAATTGCCTTACCTGGAGAAAAAATACAACTTAAGGATGGCAAAGTCTATATCAACAACAAACCTCTCCCAGAAGCCAATTACCTCGGTTCTGGGCAGACTACGGTTATTGATGTTTGCCAATCAGGGCCACAGCCACCTTTTTTAGCCAAACCCCAGACTATACCAGCCGATTCATATTTAGTACTGGGTGATAATCGTAACAGTAGTTATGATAGTCGCTGCTGGGGTGTTGTCCCCCGCCAGAATATTATTGGACGTGCTGTAGTTCGCTTCTGGCCTTTAAATCATGTTGGCGGCATCGATAAATCGCCAGTATATCCATAATTAACAAACAATATTGCTCAAATAGCTCATTAACAAAAGAATTTTAGATTTTAGATTGGGGACTACTAAATCACCAATCTAAAATCCAAAATCCGTCTTGAAAATTTTAGTTCGCTCTTTGCGAGATACTGCGACTTTTCGCCAAATCTCAAATCCAAATATTGCTATGACCGAAAACGAAAAGGATGAATTTTGAATTTTGAATACTTCGACAAGCTCAGTACAAGTTTTGAATTTTGAATTCGGAGCAAAGCGACGTGACACCTTACCTAGCTAAGATTTTACTGTATCCAGTTAAATCACTGGATGGTGTTGAAGTTGAGAGCGCTAGAGTTCTTGCCAGTGGCGCACTACAGTATGACCGCGAGTTTGCCATTTTTGACGAACAAGGTAGATTTGTCAATGGCAAGCGTCATGCTAAAATCCATTTAATAAGGGCACAATTTGCACTCTTAAATAGAACTATCTCGTTGCAAATCCCCGATCGCAACTTAGAACAAATTTTTCATCTGGATGAGGAACGGCAAGCATTAGAGGCAGCTTTGAGTGATTATTTTGAGTTTGCTGTCACATTGGGACAAAACTCTTTGATGGGTTTTCCTGACGATACACACTCACTTGGCCCAACGGTAATTAGTACGGCCACATTGGCAGAGGTCGCTTCTTGGTTTCCTGGTTTAAGTGTAGATGAAATGCGCCGTCGGATGCGTGCCAACATCGAGATCGATGGCGTCCCAGCATTTTGGGAAGATCGGCTATTTAGCGAACAAGGTGATTTAGTCTTTTTTCGAGTGGGAGATGTAGACTTTTTTGGGGTTAACCCATGTCAGCGTTGTATAGTCCCAACACGCAATTCTTACTTAGGGGAAGCTTACCCAAACTTTCAAAAAATCTTTACAACCCAGCGACAAGCAACTTTGCCAAATTGGGTTGCTTCATCGCCTTTTAATCACTTTTATCGATTGAGTATCAATACTCAACTACCCCCATCATCAGCCGGAAAAATTTTACAAATCGGTGATGAAGTTGACACAAATGTAGAACAAAGTTAATATTTTGTAAAAATAGAAAATACAAAGTAAATTTTCTTGGATTTTTTTTGTTTATGCTGTGTATTTGCATAACAATTCTAAAATTGCTGTAATTAAATATAAGTTATTGTACAAGTCCAGGGGTTTCCAGACCAGAAAATCAACACGTCAGCAATTAAAAATTAAATTTAAGATTAGGTGCTAATGGCAACCTGAATTTTAGAATGGCATACTGGAGCTTATTGGTTAAATTTCAGTTCATCTGAGAAAATTTGTGGAAATATCGCCAGATAAAACTGAGAAAATTCAGGTGCGATCGCGTACCCACGTTGACGATTTATATAGTGGACTACTCCTGTACAAAGGTTGAAAATTAGGCGTTGGAGGAAGTCAGCCAGTCAAACAATTATAAGTATTTCGTACTATTTTATACTAAAAATATAAAATTTTCATAAAGAGCGATGTCTGCCGTAATTATACTTATATAGAATGTAGCTAGCACGGCAAAATGCACCTAGTAGATGCTGGGGAAGAATAAAACTACAATGTTATCCAAACTTCAGCCCGTCAAATCATTTAATCGCTTAGTTGGCAAAGTTTATGCCAAGATGCCCCTGAGATATGTTCTGATTGTGCCCTTTATCTTGCAAATTTGTGGCGCGGTGGGACTTGTGGGCTATCTTTCGTATCAAAACGGCCAAAAAGCGGTAAGGGAGCTTGCTACTCAATTAGAAAATGAAATCTGCGATCGCATTGAACAGCATCTCGATAGCTATTTAACAACTCCGAAGCAAATTAATCAAATCAACTTAGATGCAATTGAGCTAGGTTTGCTCAACCTTTCGGACTTTCAAACCACCTAAGCAATTACTTTTGGAAACAAATGCAGGTTTTCAATGTTGGCTACAACAGCTTTGCCAATCCCAAAGGTGAATTTATTGGTGTTGAGCGTCTAGATAATGACCAGTTCTTAATTAATGAAGTTAGCGCCAAGCATGGTGTAGGCAAACTCTATGTTTATCCTACAGACAAACAGGGAAATCGCCGCCATTTACAGGAAGTTAAAAATTACGATCCTCGCTCAGAAGCTTGGTATACAGATCCAGTCAAGATCGGCAAACGAGTTTGGAGTCAAATTTATCAATGGGAAGATAAACCAGAAGTTTTATCCATATCTTCCAGCTATCCTGTTTACGATAAAAATCGCAAATTCGTTGGGGTGATTAGTGTTGATTTGCTTTTGTCACAAATTGGCAAGTTTTTAGCTAAGTTAAAGGTCAAAGAGTCGGGTAAAACTTTTATTTTAGAGCGTTCTGGGTATATAGTGGCTTCTTCTACTAGCGAGCCACCATATACGATCGTTAATGGTAAAGGAAAACGTCTATCAGCATTAGATAGTCAAAATCCTTTAATTAAACTCACAACACAGTCTTTAATCGAACGCTTTGGCAGTCTTAAGTTTGTTGTGGGCAAGCAACAACTAAGTTTTACCGCCGATAGAATGCGTTATTTTGTACAGGTAAAAAGCTGGAAGGACGAACTGGGTTTAGATTGGCTAATTGTGGCGGTGATTCCCGAAGGCGAATTTATGCAGCAAATTAATGCCAACACCCGCATCACTATTTTGCTGTGTATAGTGGCTTTTTTAGTAGCTACAAGAATTGGGATTTTGACTGCTCGTTGGGTAATTAAGCCAATTTTGCAATTAAACAGATCGGCGAAGAAAATTGCTCAAGGTGAATGGGAGGAAACACCAGATATTCAGCGTTCCGATGAACTGGGGGAACTAGCCAAATCATTTGAAACTATGGCAAAGCAACTACAAGCATCCTTTAGTGCTTTAGAAGCAAAGAATGCCGAGATGCAAGTTTTAAATGAGGCGCTATTTCATAATCAGAGTCAGCTAACTCAATTTTTAGAAGCCATACCGGTCGGTATCTTTATCATCGATGCTGAAGGTAAACCTTATTATACAAATCAGATTGGGCAGCAAATTCTCGGTCAAGGAGCGATGTCTAACGACAAGCCGCTAGGCGTCTACGCAGAAGTTACAGTCGAAGAATTGCCAGAGATATATCAAGCTTACCTCGCTGAGCACAAATCAACTTTATCCCAGCGATCGCTTACCGATTTTGAGAGCATTGCTTGGCGAAAGCATCAGGGTTGATGATATGGAAATTCGCCGTTGTGGCAAGATTACTCGCATTGAGGTTTTAGGAAAGCCAATTTATAATGAATCGGGGAATGTGGCTTTTGCGATCGCCACATTTTTTGATATCACCCAACGCAAACAAACAGAAAAGCTATTAGCAGAATACAATCGCACCTTAGAGGCTCAAGTAAAAAAACGTACTGAAGAGTTCCAACAAGTTATCGAGCAACTGCAAACCACCCAAGAAGAACTGATTGAATCGCAAAAAATCGCTGCACAAGAACAACAAGCAGCCGTTCGGGAAGCGGCGCGAAGTGCTGCCGCCAATCTCGCCAAAAGCGAATTCCTGGCTAACATGAGCCACGAACTGCGTACCCCACTCAATGCCATTCTTGGTTTTACCCAAGTCATGAGTCGAGATTATTCGCTATCTAGCGAACATCAAGAAAACTTGGCAATAATTAATCGTGCTGGCGAACATCTACTTAAATTAATTAACGACATTCTCGAAATGTCTAAAATCGAAGCTGGCAAAATCACCTTAAATTCCAGCAGCTTTGACTTAATTCACCTGTTGAAGAACTTAGAGGAGATGTTGCACTTACGTGCTGCATCTAAAAATTTAGAATTACTGTTTGAATATGCGCCAGATATTCCTAAATACATAGAAACTGACGAAAATAAATTGTGTCAAGTATTGCTCAACCTCTTGGGAAATGCGATTAAATTTACCGATAAAGGGAGTGTGACGCTACGGGTGAGAGTGGGAGTAGGGGAGCAGGGGGGCAGCACTTCGGCTACGCTCAGTGACCGAGGAGCAGGGGGGCAGGGGAGCAGGGGGGCAGGGGAGCAAGGGAGCAGAGGAGCAGAGGAGCAAGAGGAGCAAAATCTTTCTTATCCATCTCTTCTTTTCTTCGAGGTACAAGATACTGGCTGTGGTATTGCCCCACAAGAACTTGACTTGCTGTTTGAGGCTTTTGAGCAAACTGAAATCGGCAGAAAATTCCAACAAGGGACGGGACTGGGTTTAGCGATTAGCCGTAAATACGTGCAACTGATGGGAGGAGATATTAGTGTCAGCACTACGCCTGGTGTGGGTAGTACATTCGCCTTTGATGTTCAGATTGCTCTAACTTGCCCCAGAGAAATCCCGATCAACCAAATTAAATCACAAATTAGAGCTTTAGCACCTAGTGAAAAGGTATACCGCATCCTAGTAGTTGACGATTCCAAAGAAAGCCGTATATTGCTAGTTAAAATTCTCACATCTCTTGGCTTTGAAGTTAACGAAGCTACAGATGGTAGTGAAGCGATCGCTAGTTGGGAATCTTGGCAACCACACTTGATTTTTATGGATATGCGAATGCCAGTTATGGACGGTTACGAAGCTACAAGAATTATTAAAGCTAGAGAAATCGGGCATGGGACAGCCAATACGTCGCGGAGGTTCCCAAAATTGAAACAACTGGTGTCATCGGGGAGCCAGTACCTTGGAGAAGAGTTAACCGATTCAGGCGAGGGTGAGGTTCTGAAAGTTGTACGCAAAGAGTCTTCCGCAGCAGAAACAACTGGTGTTATCGAAAATGATACTTCTGGTGCGTCCACTTTGCGATCGCGGCCAACAGCCTTGGCTCCCCCTTACGACTTCTCTAGAACAATGCCAGATCCCTCCAATACAAATACAATCATTATTGCCCTAACTGCTAGCGCCTTTGAAGAAGAACGCCAGAAAATTTTGTCCATTGGCTGTGATGATTTTATTCGCAAGCCATTCAAACAGGAAGTATTATTGGAAAAACTGAGCAAACATCTGGGTTTAAAATATACCAATCAACTAGAAACTACAAATACAGTAGTTGTCGATCAAGCTACACAGATTTTTGTAAGTGTTGCCGAACTCCTGGGGCATTTATCACAAATGTCACCTGAGTGGCTCCAACAGATTCACTATGCCGCAGCCAGCTGTAGCGATGAACTGATTTTAGAGTTACTCAAGCAAATTCCATCAGATAATGCTCAAGTTTTCCAAGTTCTCAGGGATTTAGCAAATAACTACCAGTTTGAGAAAATCATGGAATTGACTACAACAAACTTAGAATGAATTACGAGCATTTAGACCCTAATAAAAAAGATATTTTGATCATTGATGATATGGCGGATAACCTCCGGGTTTTATCCTCCATATTGACAAGGGAAGGGTATAACGTTCGTAAAGCTTTAAACTGGCAAATGGCACTGACAGCAACTCAAACATTATTACCTGATTTGATTCTACTCGATATCATGATGCCAGAAGTAGATGGGTATGAAATTTGCCAGACCTTTAAAGCTTGGGATCTAACAGCCGATATCCCAGTAATTTTTATTAGCGCTTTAGATGATGTTTTTGACAAAGTTAAAGCCTTTAAAGTCGGTGGTGTAGACTATATCACCAAACCTTTTGAGTTTCAAGAAGTTTTAGTGCGCGTGCAAAATCAACTGGCATTGAGATCGGCGCGATTAGAAATATTGAAACTAAATGTTGAACTGGAACATCGGGTAAAACAGCGGACTGGAGAGCTAGAAAAAACTCTCCAAAAACTCCAACAAGAAATAGATTCCCGTCAGAAATTGCAAAGTCAACTGCTAGATATAGCACTGCATGATTCCTTGACTGGATTATCAAACCGAGTTTTATTTATTAGGCGACTAGAAAATGCTCTAAATCGCGCGAAACAAGAATCTAATTATCAGTTTGCAGTGCTTTTTTTGGACTGCGATCGCTTCAAAGTTGTCAATGATTCCCTTGGTCATCCGGTAGGAGATGAATTGCTGATAGCCATCGCTCAACGCTTACAAGCATGTATCATACCTATTGATACCTTGGCACGATTGGGTGGGGACGAATTTGGAATTCTCTTAGAAAATATCACAGATATCAATATAGCAATCCAAGTTGCAGAAAGGATTTTGCAACAATTATCACTTGCTTTTCAACTGTCCAGATATGAAGTATTTATGAATGCCAGTATTGGCATTAGTTGGGGCAATAAAGATTACGATCGGCCAGAGTATTTGCTGCGAGATGCTGATACGGCAATGTATCGGGCTAAGGCTCAAGGAAGGGCTAACTATCACGTTTTTAATCCAGCGATGCATCAGGAAGCTATTCAGCTTTTAGAGTTGGAAAATGACCTGCGGAGGGCTGTAGAAAGGCGAGAATTCCTCGTTTACTATCAGCCAATTATTTCCCTGGTTACAGGTAGAATTTCTGGATTTGAAGCCTTGGTGCGCTGGCAACATCCGATTCGTGGTTTGATTTCTCCCATAGAATTTATTCCTGTAGCCGAAGAAACAGGTTTAATTAATGCCATCAATACTTGGGTATTACAATCAGCTTGTCATCAATTAAGCATCTGGCAACATTATCCAGTGACACCAGAACCTCTAACTATGAGTGTCAATTTGAGTGCAAGGTTATTTTTACAGCCAAATTTGGTAGAACAAATTGACCGAATAATTTATGAACATAAAATAAATCCGGCATATTTAGAATTAGAAATTACCGAAAGTGTAATTATGGAAAATACCGATGCAATCAAAATAATTCTTGAACAACTAAAACAGCGAAAAATTAAGTTAATTATGGATGACTTTGGTACAGGATATTCCTCTTTAAGTTATCTGCACAGCTTTCCTTTGAATGCACTCAAAATTGATAAATCCTTTGTCAAACGGATGCAGGATAACAAAGAGAATATGGGGTTAGTACCAGCAATGATTGGCATTGCCAACTCAATGGGGATGAGTGCGATCGCTGAAGGTGTCGAAACACAAGAACAGTTAGCCCAATTGAGAAGTTTAAACTGTAATTTTGCTCAAGGATATTTATTTTCTAAACCCATAGAACAACGACTGGTTATTGAGTTGCTCACCTCAGCACCTCAATGGTAGCTATCAAGTAGCACCTGGAAAAAACTTAATTGTTGATCCTTGGCTAGATAATCTGTGAGTGCTAGCTACTATAATCCTTACAGCAGTTTATCAGATTGCCAAAGGTGATAACTGGCCAATAGCTTCGATAATTTGTAAAACTCTCCAGCCACGTGAGAGTTAAACTATAAATATAAATATTTCGGTGAAATCGGTCAACAAATTTTAAGGTGATTTTAAAGAAGGATTTACTATCCTCAATAATTATACGCATAACTTTTGATCAATAATGCATTTTAATCAAACTAACCATCAGAAAAGAAATATTTTGGTGGTCGATGATACCCCAGATAATTTGCGGCTTTTATCGGCGATGTTGACTGCACAAGGTTTTGAAGTTCGCAAAGCCTTAAACGGTAAAATGGCACTGACTGCATGTCAAATGGTTTTGCCCGATGTGATTTTGCTGGATATCAATATGCCAGGTATGGATGGCTACCAAGTTTGTCAACAACTAAAAGCTGACGATAAAACTAGTGAAGTCCCAGTAATTTTTATTAGCGCCCTGGATGATGTTGTCGATAAGGTAAAGGCATTTGATGTTGGTGGTGTAGATTATATTGCAAAACCTTTTCATGGTGCAGAAGTGGTGTTGCGAATTGAAAATCAGATTAATTTACGTTTGCTCCAAGTAAAACTGCAAGAAAAAAACTTTTTACTCCAACAGGCTCTTGACAACTTGAAAGCCTCTCAAGTTCAACAAATTCAGAACGAAAAGATGGTGGCACTGGGACAGTTAGTAGCTGGGTTGGCTCATGAGATTAATAACCCGATCAGTTTTATTTATGGAAATCTCCAATATGCTGGTCAATATGTGGAAGACCTAGTAAATATAATTGAGGTCTATCAGCAAGAATATCCCAAACCCACGCCAAAAGTTCAGCAAATAGCCAAAGATTTAGACCTGAATTTTATCATTAAGGATCTACAAAATTTGATAGGTGCAATGTATAGAGGCTCCGATCGCATTCGAGAAATTGTACTGGCGCTACAACATTTTTCTCGGCATGATGAAGCAGAGATGAAACGGGTAAATATCCATGAAGACATCGAAAATACTTTAGTGATGTTACAACATCGGCTCAGGGAAGCAGCCGATCGCCCGGCAATTGTTGTAGTGAAAGATTATGGTAACTTGCCCCTAGTCACTTGTTATGCGAGTGAACTAAATCAAGTATTTATGCATTTATTGAATAATGCTATTGATGCAATAGAGGAGGGAGTGGGGAGTGGGGAGTGGGGGGTGGGGAATCAATCTTCTACTCCTTACTCTCTAAAACCTACTCCCCAAATTCGGATTCATACAGAGGTAACAGACTTGAATCTAGTCAAAATTGCGATCGCTGATAATGGTCTTGGTATTGAAGAGTCGTTGCGATCGCGTTTATTTGACCCATTTTTTACCACAAAACCTGTGGGTAAAGGTAGTGGGCTAGGATTATCTATTAGTTATCAGATTATCGTCCAAAAACACCGAGGAAATATAAGCTGTACCTCGTCTGTTGGCAAAGGAGCAGAGTTTGCGATCGAGATTCCTATAGAGCAGCCTGATATTTCATCGCAATTTTCAAAATCTTGAAAGATTTTCTTTCCCGATAAATCTAATTAATCAACAATTCTGGTGCTACCAATCCTTTTTGGATAGCTAAGACTGCGGCTTGAGTGCGATCGCGTACTTCTAGTTTCTGTAAAATAGCATGGACATGAACCCGCACTGTACCAGGGGCAATGTAGAGAATTTCAGCAATTTCTTGATTGCTTTTGCCCGCTGCTACCAGTGCCAAAATTTCTTGCTCCCGCTTCGTTAAAGGATTTTCTAAAGATTCCTCAGTTTTTGCAGACTGCACCGCCATAGAATTCCCCTCAAAAGCGGCTCTAATTTCAGTTGTTGCCGTTTGATCCCACCAAGAAGCGCCCGCAGCAACCGATCGCACTGCTAATATCAAAGACTCAGCCGGAATACCTTTAAGACAGTAACCTTGCGCCCCGGCGGCAATTAACCGCGAAATCAGGGGTTTTTCAGAACGAGACGTTAGAACCAAAACTGGTAAATTTGGGTGTTTCTCCTTGATTTGGCGACAAGCCTCAATCCCGCCAATTCCCGGTAAACCTATATCCAGCAAGACCAAATCCAGAGGATAGCGATTGGCGAATTCTACAGCTTGTTCCCCATCTTCCGCTTCTGCGACAATCTCCAAACTGGTTTCTTGTTGCAACCGCATCCGCAAACCAAGCCGAAATAATTCATCATCTTCAACTAGTAAGATTTTTGTCATTTGTCATTTGTCATTGGTCATTGGTCATTGGGCATTGGGCATTCAGGACAAGAAGCAGAAGTTATTTAATTTTTAATTTTTAATTTTTAATTGATTTCTCCCCTCACCTCCCCGGTGGCGGACAAGCCGGGAGTCGGAAACCAAATAGTGCGCCGCGTGGTGAGCGATTCTCTGCCCAAATTGTACCCCCATGAGCAGTAATAATTTGCCTGGTTAAATAAAGTCCTAGCCCAGAACCGGAGACGTGGCGATCGCTATTTCCTTGATAAAATCTCTCAAATAAGTGAGGTAACTCTTTTTCGGTAATGCCGGAACCAGTATCGAGGATTTTTACCACTTGATCGCTAGAATAACCTTCAAATACTACTTCCACTTTACCGCCACGAGGGGTATGGTTAATACCATTACTCAAGAGATTGCTGAAAACCCGCCCAAGTTGCAAAGAATCACCATTTACCCAGAGAAAGCTGCGAAAATCTGATTCGCCATAGTGCAGAGAAATATAAACTTGACGTGTTCTCGCTAGTTCCGTCAGTGTAGCGACGATCTCCTCCGCCACTGTCACCAAGTTAACTGGTGATATCTGTAGTTTCAGTCCTTCGGCATCATTGCGGTACACATCTAAAAGTGTTTGGACTAATTGCAATGTACTCTGATGACTACGAGCCATTGTTTGTAAGACCTTTGCTTGCATGGGCGTGATTTCACCAAATTGCTCATTTTGAAAATATTTCAGCGTTTCAATTGCTCCTAATAAAGGTGTTTTCAAATCATGCGTTAGGGTAGAAACAAAATCTTCACGCATGATAGCCAGTTGTTCTTGGGAGCGTAATTGTGCTTGGGTATAAGCGATCGCTTCTTCGTTGCGATGGTTGCGATCGCTTAACCAACCTGTTACCATCAACGCCAACACTGCAATTAACCGATTTGCCAACGTTGGAGAATTAATCATTTCTCCTCCGGGCACAAACAAATTCAATAATGTTAATCCTGTTGCTGCAACAGTGATCCCCAAAACTGCTCCCCGATTCAATCGAGAATCTGCTAACAAAATCGTTCCTGTGTAGAGGTAGCCAAATACGTACTCCGGGGGTGTCAAATATTCTAGTATTATCACGATCGCAAAGGCGATCACTATTAGTCCATAGGTCTTTACACGCTCATTTATAGCTTCTTTCATAGTCAATAATCGACTTAATATCGTCATTTATGATTTACTAAAAATCTGGCTAGTCCTGAAATATATTTGGAGCATACTGCCGTCAGCGCGATCGCCATTCTTGCAGAGATATAATTAGCTGTATACTTGTCAACACGAAAGAGAATTTTTAATTAATTTCTAACCCACCTGGTACAAGCGAAATCCAATCAATTCAATTTCTAAATCAATTTTACGACCATTGCCTTTGCGGTTAAGCTACAATTTTCCTAAAATGCCAGGATCGCCCCTAATGCAGTGATTGGAAATATATAGGAGCGATGTCTACGGTGGTCACTGAGCCTTGCCGAAGTGCGGCAAGCTAGCTAATCTCACTCAAGCAATTCTGACTAATCGGGGTCAAATCCTTATAGTCTATAGATTACAGGCTTTCGGCGTACTGCCTTAATCCAGATGAGTAACGCTAGTATCTCACTGCGGGTAATTGCGGAAATCTCAGGGCATCGGAATTTAGAGCAGTTCGAGAGATATTTAGAAGTGTCTGACAATCAGGTATTGAAGGCGGCAGCGGCGTTGTCGATGTTGTTAGGGAGCAATGCAATAGAGGATCTGAGTGTGTAAGTTCTGCAAACTTGGAAAATGTATTGTATAAACAAATAATCCTAACTAGTGAAATAGATGAATTAAGAGTAAAGATTAAATATTATTAATCAAAACTTGAACAAGTATCTGGAAAATAGTGATAAGGGATTACCAAGAAATAAATTATCCAATCTTGTGGGGTGGGCATCTTGCCATTAGTGTCAACTTAACGCTAAACCCGCTTGGTGACAACGTTTTGCCCTCACCCCCAGCCCCTCTCCCATCCTGAGAGGGGAGCTAGACATTCAATTCCCCTTCTCCCANAGGGAGAAGGGGTTAGGGGATGAGGGCGTGAGGAATTTGCAAAACGCCTGTCCGATATAGTTTTCGGCTTAAGTTGACACCAATGGCGAGACGCCCACCCCACAATAAATAATTGGATATTTTTTTATTTGGAAGTCCCTAACTGAAAATAGTAAATTCCTCAAAATCCGTTATTTATAATAATCGGCTTGCTACCACTTAAATTTAATTTAGCGCGAAATATATGGGACAAGGTTTTTTGCAAATTGGCTTAACGCTGTGTATTGTCATAGCAATCACTCCATTATTCGGAAAATACATAGCTAGTGTCTTTTTGGGAGAAAAAACACTACTTGATTTTTTAATGAATCCCATAGAGCGAAGTATGTTCGTATTTGCGGGTGTTCGGAGAAAAGATGACATGACGGGTTGGGAGTATATCCGGGCCGTACTCTGTTGCAACACGGTCATGGCTATTTCAGTGTATTTTCTGATATATTTTCAGAGGCTTTTACCGTGGAATCCAAACGGCCTCGGCGCGATCAGTTGGGATGTATTGCTGCATACAACGATTTCATTTGTAACGAATACCGATCAACAACACTATGCAGGTGAAACAACCTTAAGCTATTTTAGCCAGGTAGCGGCTTTAGGCTTTTTGATGTTCACCTCCGCAGCCACCGGTTTAGCCGTGGGAATTGCCTTTATTCGCGGGTTGACGGGTAGAAGACTGGGAAACTTTTACGTCGATCTCGTCCGTGGAATTACGCGAATATTGCTGCCGATTTCGATTATTGGCGCGATCGCTTTGCTTATAACAGGTGTACCACAAACCTTAGCTGGGACTATGGATGTGCAAACCTTAGAAGGCGGGACGCAATATCTAGCTAGAGGCCCGGTGGCATCCTTTGAAATGATCAAACTTTTGGGCGAGAACGGCGGTGGCTTTTTTGGCGTCAACTCAGCTCACCCCTTTGAAAATCCCAATGGCGCTTCTAACTTGATAGAAATGCTTGCCATGATTTCTATCCCAGCAGCCTTGATTTACACCTACGGTATATTTGCCAATAACATCAAACAAGCTTGGCTACTTTTTTGGATGGTGTTTGTGATTTTTGTCATTCTAGTGGGAGTGACAGCTGTGGGAGAATTGCAAGGTAATCCCCTAGTTAATACCGCCTTTGGATTAGAACAGCCCAATTTAGAGGGTAAAGAAGTTCGATTTGGTTGGGCACAAACAGCATTTTGGGCAGTGATGACTACTGCTACTATGTCTGGTGCTGTAAATGGGATGCATGATTCTCTGATGCCGCAAGGAATATTTTCGACTCTCTTCAACTTATTTATCCAGGTTATCTGGGGTGGTCAAGGAACTGGAACAGCTTACTTATTTATTTACTTAATTCTCACAGTGTTCCTAACTGGACTCATGGCAGGACGTACCCCAGAGTTTTTAGGACGCAAAATTGAAAAGCGGGAAATCGTTCTCGCCAGCGTCGTGCTATTGATTCACCCAATTCTAGTTTTGATCCCCAGTGCGATCGCTTTGGCTTATCCCATCTCCCTATCTGGAATTAGCAACGCTGGCTATCACGGTATTTCTCAAGTAGTTTATGAATATGCCTCAGCAGCAGCAAATAATGGTTCGGGCTTAGAGGGTTTGGGGGATAACACCTTGTGGTGGAACTTGAGTACTTTAGTTAGCTTAATCGGAGGACGCTACATTCCGATGATTGCCATCTTACTGCTAGCTGACGGGATGTCTCGCAAACAACCAGTAGAAGAAACCCCTGCAACCCTGAGAACAGATTCTCTGGTATTTACTGGGATCACGGCTGGAGTAACGCTGGTTTTGGGAGTATTAACTTTCTTTCCCGTTCTGGCTTTAGGCCCCATAGCTGAGGGTTTAAAACTAGCATCTGGCAGTTAGAAAAGTTATGAGTTATAAGTTTGAAATTGAGAAAATATCAAATAATAATTCAGGAGGCAGGAGGAAGGAGTAACCCAGACTTAAAAGTGTGAGATTCAAGCAAGAAAGATTATATAGCTGTAGTCAGATATGTTAGGACAGTGTTGATTGCTTAACGCCCCGCTAACAGCACTCAGCTATATCTTGCTCTACGCGTCTCGTACCAGTATCTTATTTTTAACTGGGTAATTACTCAGAACTAGAGTTTTTATTCATACTTATTTCTCCCTGGCTCCTGCCGTTATTTTATAAATTATCCGGTTTCGTAGGATGCGTTACTAACGCATCCTACAATTTGGATATTTTTTTATTAGAAGTTCCTATAACTCCTAACTCCTAACTTCTCACTGCTAACTTTATTTATGAATCCAGTGGCAACTAACTTTAAAGCTAGACGCCCAAGTTCTCGTTCTGGCGATCGCCGCCAAAAACGTAAAAAGACTAGGGCAAATAATAAGTGGCTGTACTTAAGAGCAATTAGAGATGCTTTTGTCAAGCTCAACCCCAAGTATGCAATCAAAAATCCAGTAATTTTTGTGGTTTGGGTGGGGACAATCATCATCCTATTGCTAACGATTGATCCCAACCTATTTAGCCCAACCCTGCAAAAGAACCCGCAAGTTTTCAACGCCTTGTTGTCGGGGATTTTATTCTTTACAGTTTGGTTTGCCAATTTTGCCGAAGCAGTGGCAGAAGGGCGGGGTAAAGCCCAAGCGGATGCCTTGCGGTTAACAAAGTTAGAGGCGATCGCGAAAAAACTTGCTGCCGATGGCACACTTAGTGAAGTTTCATCCACCAGCCTTAAACAGGGCGATACCATCTACGTCGTTGCTGGCGATATCATCCCCGCCGATGGTGAAGTAATCATGGGTGTTGCTTCCGTGGATGAATCAGCAATTACTGGGGAATCTGCACCAGTATTAAAAGAATCAGGCTCCGATGTTGCCAGTTCTGTCACTGGTGGGACGCGGATTATTTCAGATGAACTAATTATCCGTATTACTACTGATCCAGGTAAAGGCTTTATTGACCGAATGATTACCTTGGTAGAAGGGTCAGAACGCAGCAAAACACCTAATGAAATTGCCCTCACGGTATTGTTGGCAGTTCTCAGCTTAGTGTTTTTGTTAGTTGTAGTCACCTTGCCCGCCCTTGCTTACTATGTCAACAGTCCAGTCAGCGTCCCAATTTTAATTGCCCTATTAGTAGCTTTAATTCCTACCACCATTGGCGGCTTACTAAGTACCATCGGTATTGCTGGTATGGATCGAGTTGCCCAATTTAACGTTATTGCCACATCAGGACGAGCAGTCGAAGCCTGTGGTGATATTAATACTTTACTTCTCGACAAAACAGGTACAATTACCCTCGGCAACCGTCTGGCGGAAGAGTTTATTCCCCTCAACGGTCATTCAATGTCAGAAATTGCTAATGTTGCCTGGGCGGCTAGTGTCTTTGACAATACACCAGAAGGTAAATCCATTGTCCGACTAGCAGAAAAGTTGGGCGCAAGATTTGATTTTGACTCCACTCAGGCAGAAGGAGTTAGTTTTTCCGCCAAAACCCGGATGAGTGGCACGAATTTACCTGGTGGCTATGAGGCCAGAAAGGGAGCAGTAGAAGCTATTAAAGGATTTGTCCGCTCCCGCAACGGACGCGATACACCAGAATTGGATGCTGCCTACGAACGAGTTTCTCGCCTGGGAGGTACACCCCTAGCAGTCAGCCTAGATAACGAAATTTATGGGATTATTTATCTCAAAGATATAGTTAAACCTGGTATCCGCGATCGCTTTGAGCAACTGCGACGGATGGGAGTGCGTACCATCATGCTAACTGGAGACAACCGAATTACCGCTTCTGTCATTGCCAAAGAAGCTGGAGTTGATGACTTCATTGCCGAAGCCACACCAGAAGACAAAATCAGTATCATTAAGCAGGAACAAGCAGCAGGTAAACTGGTAGCCATGACGGGAGATGGAACTAACGATGCTCCCGCATTAGCCCAAGCTAACGTCGGCGTGGCAATGAATACAGGAACGCAAGCTGCAAAAGAAGCCGCTAACATGATCGATTTGGACTCCGATCCCACAAAGCTGCTCGATATCATTGGTGTTGGTAAACAATTGTTGATTACTCGCGGAGCATTGACGACATTTTCCATCGCTAATGATATTGCTAAATACTTTGCAATTATCCCAGTGATATTTGTCGCTGCTAATTTGCAAAGCCTGAATATTATGAATTTGACTAGCCCTAAATCTGCTGTACTCTCAGCATTGATTTATAATGCTTTGATTATTCCTGCTTTGATTCCATTGGCATTAAAGGGTGTGAGGTTTAGACCACTGACAGCTAATCAGTTACTCCAACGCAATATCTTAATTTACGGCTTAGGTGGGGTGATTGCGCCGTTTATTGCAATTAAGTTGATCGATGTACTGATTACACTTGTGGGCTTGGCTTAAGGATAGCAAAAGTAGAGACGCTGAGAAACGATCGCATCTTGACCAAAGTAAAATAATAAACATTTTTACTTTTACCTGTTGACGGGAGGGATAAGAAGAATATGAATAAATATCGTTTTCATTCAGCACTGCTTTGACGATATCCTTTGTTTAGTCGNNNTGGCATAAACAACATCTACCACTCGCTATTTTTATCTTGCTGTGCTTGAATGTGGTAACTGCCCCAGTTGTTGTTTATGCTGTTGCTAACAGTATCTTANNNCCTCCTGTTAGGTGGGCAAAAAAANNNAAATTAAAAATTAAAAATTAAATTTTAAGCGCAATTGGAAAACTTTTTATGGCTATTATTCGAGAAACCATCAGAGCAATTTTTATAACTCTAATGCTTTGGTTGTTGACTGCAATCATCTATCCGCTGGGAATTCTTGTAGTGGGTCAAGTTTTTTTGCCCTATCAAGCTAATGGCAGCATCATGCGGAATCTAAGTAATGAACCAATTGGTTCGGCTTTGATTGGTCAGGTGTTCACATCTGAGCGATATTTCCATTCTCGTCCTAGTACTGTTAGATATAGCCAAGGAAGAAAAGCCAAGCCAACTGGCATATCTGGAGCTAGCAATCTCGCTGCCAGCAATCCAGAACTACTAAAGCGGATTTTAGAAGAAGCAGATAAATTGCGAGAGGAAAATCTTCAACCGATAGCCGATATAATTTATACCTCTGGTTCTGGTTTAGACCCGCATATTTCCTTTAGAGCGGCACGGCAGCAATTGACGCGAGTTGCTGGGGCGCGGGGAGTAAAAGAAGATGAGATTTTACCTTTAATTAATAAGTATACTGATGACAGATTTTTATGGATTTTTGGCGAACCGGGAGTTAATGTTCTCCGATTGAATTATGCTCTTGACTTGCAAGATATTAATCGTCAGCAAAATTAATAAATGGGGAGTGGGGAGTTAGGAGTGGGGAGTTAGGAGTTAGGAATAAATAGATAACTTTTTCATTACTCTCTACGCCTCTACGTGAACCAAGGATTATTGTTTTCAAGTATTCATGCAAGAGGCCTAATGTCAGATAAAAGTAATACTGGTTCGGCTGGGAATGCGCCTTTAAATTCTGCAAGTTACTCGCCTTATACAGTACGACGGCGGGGTAAGCATAAAATCTTTATTGGCATGGCTCCTGGAGTAGGCAAAACCTACCGGATGCTGGAAGAGGGACACGCATTCAAACAGGAAGGAATTGATGTTGTCGTTGGGCTTTTGGAAACCCACGGACGCAAGGAAACAACTGAAAAGGCAGAGGGACTGGAAATTATACCCCGTAAGAAATATCCTCGCGGTGAGTTGACGCTGATGGATATGGATACAGATGCTATTTTAAAGCGATCGCCCCAATTAGTTTTAATCGATGAACTTGCCCATACTAATGTCCCTGGTTCTCCACGCGAAAAGCGCTACGAAGATGTAGAAGTAGTTTTGGCAGCAGGTATTGATGTCTACTCCACAATGAATGTCCAACATCTGGAAAGTCTCAATGACTTAGTAGCTAGAATTACAGGTGTGGTAGTCAGGGAGCGGGTTCCTGACAGGATTATGGATGAAGCAGATGAAATAGTGGTAGTGGATGTCACACCAGAAACGCTGCAAGAACGGTTATTAGAAGGCAAGATTTACGCACAGCAAAAAATCCAACAATCCCTCGATAATTTTTTCCAACGCCGCAACCTAATTGCTTTGCGGGAGTTAGCTTTGCGGGAAGTGGCAGACAACGTGGAAGGAAATGCGATCGCCTCTACTCCCAACGGACAATTTTGTAATATTCACGAGCGGGTTTTGGTGTGTGTTTCTACTTATCCCAACTCAGTACAGCTGTTACGCCGGGGTGCAAGGTTGGCTAACTACATGAACGCGCCGCTTTATACATTGTTCGTTGCCGATCCAGAACGCTTCCTTACGAAGGAGGAAAGCTTACACATCCACACTTGTGAGAAACTATGTAAAGAATTTGAAGGTACTTTTCTTCGTGTTACCAACAGTAATATAGCTAATGCGATCGCTGAAGTCGCCGAGAAACATCGTATCACCCAAATTGTAATTGGAGAAAGTCAGCGATCGCGCTGGCAAATGCTCCTCAAAGGATCTTTGACGCAAAAATTGGTGCGCTTGCTCAAAAACATCGATTTGCATATTATTGCCAGCGAAAAAATGGTTTCATCCAAATAGGGCAGGGAGCAGGGAGCAGGGAGCAGGGAGCAGGGAGCAGGGGGGCAGGGGGAAAGAAGTGAAACTCTTTGTGTCTGATTTTAAATACTCAGCACTTTTTACTCAGCAGTCAGCACTCTTGATCTCATTTACTTGAAAACTGTCGTATTACACTATTCTAATATTTCCGACTTTGATTCCCTTAGTACCAACTCAGACATCAAATCAGGCGAAAATGATTGTTCTTCATTTTTGAATGTCTCAGTTTGCTCTTCAGTCGCAGGTAGCCATTTGATAAATGGTAGGGGTAACAGCGTGCTGAGGTTAGTAATTAACACCAAGAGCCAAAGTGACTCAAAGTTTGTTGCGGTGATCCCCAGCCAATACGTGATTAATGCCCCGAATGCATGGGAAACTGTTCCGGCTGAATTATAGACTGACATTAACAAGGCAAATAATGTTGCTTCCACACCAGAAGGACAAAGCCTTGCTGCTAGCACCATCACTTGCATAAAGGCAATTTTCCCCATCACAGTCAGAATCAGGCTATCACCCAAACTAAACCAGTGGTCATCTATACCCAATAGCCTGTTTGTGTGAGTCACCAACAACAGCATCGTCATCCCCAAAAGTGATGAAAGGACAGTACTCCAAGCAAAAATCACGCGAAAAGGGATGCTTTTAAGGAAACGTTGAAAAATCCAAACACCTGCCAAAGAAGCGAAACTTCCCACCAAGTTGACTCGCCCCAAAAATTCTGGTTCAAAGTGGAGTTCGTTGGTAGCGAAGTAGAAAAAGGCTGAGTCAGCATTTGGGGTAGCTTGCCAGATGAAGATAAATGCCGTTGGTAGCCAAATTGTTTTTTGACTAATGGCTTGGCGTAGCTGCTCCAGTTGATGTTTGATTGGCAAAGAGTTGGTTTGATTACTATCTTGAGCATCTTTGCTAACGGGGGACTCAGCAATTAACCAAGCCACTCCTGAAACGATCAGCGGAAATAAAGCGGTAATCCCAAAGACGGTACGGGTAGTAAAGTATTGGAGTAGTAGACCGCTACAGTAGGCTGTTATTAAACCTCCGATCGCAGAAGCACCCCAGCACAGAGATTGTAGTGAACCGGCTTTTGCTTGCGATTCGCCTCTGGCTCGTTCTACAACCAGCGAGTCAACGATAACATCACTCATGGCGACGGAGAGAGAACCAAAAGCGATCGCTAAGGTAGCTGCCCAGCTAGTATGAACTATTGTGGCCAGACTCATCCAAGAAGCAGTTCCCAGTATCCCGGATAAAATCAAGTAAGGACGGCGACGATAGCCAAATATAGGCAAGCCATCAGAGATAAAACCAAACACCGACTTGATCATCCAAGGTAGGAAGACAATTCCCAATAGCGCCGACACCTGGACTGGACTCAACAGCAATTCATCTTTGAGGAAAAAACTAACGGCTAGACGCGATAGCCCTAAAATTCCTTGGACAAAGTAAACGGTGAGAATTGCAATTAACTCCGCATTTGGTTCATTACCCAAGAAGAGTTTTTGTGTTATTGAGTCTTTGACCTTGGACAAGCCAGATGATTGATCTACCATTCGATAAATATTTTTTAAATTTTATTTACTTGTCTATCATATCGATTCCGAGGAGGTGGGTTTTTTCTCACCTTTTTCCTTTGGTTTCTTCTTGGAGTATTATTTAAGGCTTTTCTAACAAATTTTCTTTCTTCTAGCAAGATGTTCTCGTTTCTGAATGGCTATTCGCCTTTGAATTTGGGACATCAAATACAGTTCTATCTACTGCGATGATTTGCCCCTATGAATTGTCTCAAAAGACACACATAAACTGGCGTTACTGATTTGGGAACAATAAATTCAGAAATCACTAGGGTTTAGCAGTATGGTCAGCAGCATAGTCAGTATTCCCGGATACGACATAACTGAAGAAATCTACAACGGTTCCAGAACTCTAGTTTATCGGGGGTATCGAAAAACTGACTCATTACCTGTAGTAATTAAACTGCTAAAAAATTCATATCCCAGTTTCAGCGATCTGTTGCAGTTTCGCAATCAGTACACAATTGCCAAAAATCTTAACTCATCTGCGATCGTCCAAACCTACAGTCTGGAGGCGTATCAAAATGGTTATGCGTTGGTAATGGAAGATTTTGGTGGGATTTCTCTGAAAGATTATTTTGCTTCTTACCAGACGCTAGATATCAGGTCTTTACAAGAGTTTTTACAAATAGCGATCGCTCTGTGTGATGCATTAGATATTCTAATTCATCATCGGATTATTCACAAAGATATTAAACCCGCCAATGTTTTAATTAATCCAGAAACTAAAGAAGTTAAGTTAATTGACTTTAGTATTGCATCTCTACTGCCACGAGAAACTCAAGTCCTGATGAGTCCTAATGTATTAGAAGGAACACTCGGCTATTTGTCTCCAGAGCAAACTGGAAGAATGAATCGGGGGATTGATTACCGTACTGATTTTTATTCTTTAGGTGTAACTTTTTATGAGTTGCTATCAGGGGAATTACCTTTTAAGTCGCACGATCCGATGGAATTGGTACATTGTCATATTGCCAAACTTCCGCCAGTTTTAGGGGAGAGGGGAGAGGGGACAGAGAATAGGGAAGAGATTCCTCAAGTTCTCTGTGACATTGTGATGAAATTGATGGCGAAAAATGCTGAAGACCGCTATCAGAGTGCATTTGGGCTAAAATATGATTTAGAAAATTGTTTACATGAGCTAAAAGAGACGGGAAAAATTGCGAGTTTCCCAATTGCTCAACGGGATGTGTGCGATCGCTTTATTATCCCAGAAAAACTCTATGGTCGTGAGCATGAAGTGGAAACTCTGCTGAAAGCATTTGAACGTGTTAGCAACCCCCCTGAATCCCACGCCAGATGCTTCAAGTCGGCAGAGCCGCCCAACGCACTGGCTCCCCTTACTAAGGGGGAACTAAGGGGGTCGAATTAATGCTGGTGGCTGGTTTTTCTGGTATTGGTAAAACAGCAATTGTTAACGAGGTTCACAAACCCATTGTCCGACAGCGGGGCTACTTCATTAAGGGCAAATTTGACCAATTTAATCGGAATATTCCCTTCTTTGCTTTTGTGCAGGCGTTTCGAGACTTAATGGGACAATTGCTGAGTGAAAGTGATGTTCATTTGTCAACTTGGAAAAATAAAATTTTACAAGTGCTGGGCGATCAGGGGCAAGTCATTCTTGAGGTAATTCCCGAACTAGAACAAATTATTGGCCAACAACCATCTGCAACAGAACTTTCACCAAATGCAGCCCAGAATCGGTTTAATTTATTATTACAAAGATTTATTCAAGTATTCACTACCAAAGAACATCCCCTAGTCATATTTTTAGATGATATGCAGTGGGCTGATTCAGCATCAATGAAGTTGATCCAGTTACTAATGAATGAGTCAAACTCAGGATATTTATTATTAATTGGAGCTTATCGAGATAATGAAGTTTCTGCTGCCCATCCATTGATGTTGACATTAGATGAAATTGCCAAAGCTAATGCTACTATTAACAAAATTACATTAGCACCACTGAGTGAAGCCAGTTTAAATCAATTGGTTGCCGATACCCTAAACTGTTCGCTAGAAACTACAGAAATCTTAACACAGTTAGTATATCAGAAAACCAAGGGTAATCCATTTTTTAGTACGCAATTTTTCAAAGCACTGCATCAAGACCAGCTAATTAAATTTGATGTAAATAGCGGAAGCTGGCAGTGTGATATTGCCCAGATTAAGGCGTTAGCTCTGACAGATGATGTGGTTGATTTTATGGTTTTACAGTTGCGGAAATTACCAGAATCAACGCAGAATGTTTTGAAATTAGCAGCTTGTATTGGTAATCAATTTGATTTGGCAACATTGGCAATTGTTTCGGAAAATTCTGAAACCGAAACAGCAACATTTCTCTGGAAAGCATTACAAGAGGGATTAATCTTGCCCCAAAGCGAAGTTTACAAATTCTATGTTGGGCGAGAAACACAGGATTTAGTACAAAGTGCGCTAACTGTAAACTATAAATTTTTACACGATCGCATTCAACAAGCAGCTTATGCGTTGATCCCGGAGTCAAAAAAGCAATCCATCCATCTGCAAATTGGCCAACTGCTATTAAGCAAAATACCAGTTAAAAAGCAGGAAGAGAGAATTTTTGAGATTGTTAATCAGTTAAATATTGGTGTAAAGCTAATCACTCAGCAGTCTGAGCGAGATCGATTAGCAGAGTTAAATTTACTGGCTGGGCAAAAAGCCAAACTATCCACTGCTTATACGAATGCAATAGAATATATCAGTTGCGGTATTCAGCTATTGAGAAAAGATAGCTGGCAACAACAGTATTCACTCACATTAGCATTGTATGAAGAAGCTGCTTCGGCAGCCTATCTTATGGGCCAGTTTGACGAAGTAGAAGAGTTTGTTGAGCAAGTGCAACAACATGCTAAAGTCTTAATAGATCGGGTGAAATCGATAGAAATTCAAATCCAATCTTATTTAGCTCAGAGTCGTTTTGATGATTCAATTCAGACTGCGATCGCACTGCTAAATCTCTTAGGTGTGAAACTATCTCATCAAGCAACTAAAATACAAACATTACTCAATCTAGCCCAAACAAAATTACGATTTTTAGGTAAATCTCCTTTAAGTTTGATTGATTTACCTAATATGACTGGGGACAAACAACTAGCAGCAATCCGAATTTTGGCTAGTACAAATTCCACAGCTTATATTGCTCGTCCAGATTTACTGCCACCAATAATCTTGAGCGAAGTCAATTTATCGATGCAGTACGGTAATGCTGCGGCATCTGCATTTGGCTATGCCTGGTATGGATTGATTGAGTGTGGCATTCTGGGAAATATTGAGACAGGTTATAAATTTGGTCAATTAGCATTACAAGTTCTCGAAAAATTCCATAGTAAAGAATTCAAAGCTAGAACTTTCTTCATTGTTCAAACATTTATTAATCACTGGCATCAACCACTTAAAGACACAATTGCACCGTTAATTGAAGCCTATCAAGTGGGTTTAGAAACCGGAGATATCGAATATGCAGCTTGGGCTAGCTATAGCTGTAGTTTTCATGGATATTTGATGGGGCAAGAATTAGCTGAGTTAGAAAAACAGATGGGTGACTATGCTGAAGTCTATAGTCATTTTAGACAAGAAAAACCCCAGACTTATATTAATTCATTTCGTCAAGCCATATTGAATTTGTTAGGACAATCTACCGATCCCAGTTATTTATCAGGTGCTGTTTATGATGCCCAAACTATTCGTTCATTACAAGAGCAAGCAGGCGATCGCACTGGATTGAGCTTTAGCTATGCCAATGAACTGATACTTTGCTACCTATTTGAAAATTATACCAGAGCATCTGAGGCAGCAATTCAGGCAATAACTTATTTAGATGGGGTAACATCGGCAGCAGTTGTACCAATAGTTTATTTTTATGAGGCGTTAACCCAACTAAATCTCTATCCAACAGCAACAGCTAACGAACAAAAACAGATTCTTAAAAAAATCACATCCCATCAGAAAAAACTGAAAAAATGGGCGCATCATGCCCCAATTAATCATCAACACAAATTTTATTTAGTCGAAGCAGAACGGCAGCGGATTTTGCTGCACAAAAACAAAGCAATGGAATTGTACAATTGCGCCATAACTCTAGCGAAAGAAAATGCATATATCCAAGAAGAAGCTTTGAGTAATGAACTAGCGGCCAAGTTTTACCTCGACTGGGACAAAGAAAAAATCGCCCAAGTTTATATGCAAGAAGCTTATTACTGTTATGCTCGTTGGGGCGCTAAAGCCAAAACTGAAGACTTAGAAAAACGCTATCCTCAACTCCTGGCTCCCATCTTACAAGGGCAAATTAATCACTTTCAACTGAGTTCAACTGTCGATGCATCATCATTACCAAATCAAACCATCCACACAAACCTCTCTAGCAGCAGTATCTCTGAAGCCCTCGATTTGTCCACCATCTTGAAAGCCTCACAAGCCCTCTCCAGTGAAATTCAATTAGAGCAATTACTCACTACACTTTTGCAAGTAGTGATGGAAAATGCTGGGGCACAAAAAGCTGCATTACTTGTACTCAAACAGGAAAATTTAGTGGTTGAAGCCATAGCCACTATTGATGAAGGAGTCACCCTATTATCTGTACCATTGTCAACCAGCGAAGACATTCCCATTACACTGGTGAACTTTGTCAAACACAGTTTAAAAACTGTTGTACTGGATGATGCAACAGCACAAACTGATTTTATCGCTGATTCATATTTCATGCAGCAACAACCTAAGAGTGTGTTGTGTACGCCAATATTAAATCAGGGAAAAATTATCGGGCTGCTATATCTAGAAAATCCGCTAACAATTGGTGCATTTACTCGCGATCGCACCGAAGTTATCCAACTGCTATGCGCTCAAGCTGCCATCTCTCTAGAAAATGCCCGCCTTTATCAAGAATACCAGAATTATGCTCATCAACTAGAGCGATCGCTGCAAGAACTTGAGCAAGCCCAACTACAAATGGTGCAAAACGAAAAAATGGCAACATTGGGCAATTTGGTTGCAGGTGTGGCACATGAAATTAATAATCCCATTGGATTTCTGGAAGGTAGCCTCCACAATGCTGAAGAGTATACTCAAGACTTACTCGCCCATATCCAATTGTTTAAACAACATCATCCCACTCCGGCGATCGCAGTCATTGAGCATGGCGAAAAAATTGACCTCGAATTTCTAATTGAAGATTTACCAAAGCTAGTAAGTTCGATGAAGGTGGCTTCAGAACGGATTAAAGATATTAGTATCAGTCTCCGCACCTTCTCCAGAGCCGATACAGCCGAAAAAGTTGCTTGTAACCTCCATGAAGGAATTGAGAGTACCCTGTTAATTTTGAAATATCGCCTCAAAGCTAACGAAAAACGTCCAGCGATTGAAGTCATCACTAAATACGGAAATTTACCGCCTGTCAAGTGCTTTTTAGGACAGCTAAATCAAGTATTTATGAACATCCTTGCAAATGCAATTGATGTCTTCGATGCATCCATTGAGGGGCGTTCTTTTGCCCAAGTGCAAGGCGATCGTCAGCAAATACTGATTCAAACCGAAGTATCCAGTAACGAACAAACGGTAATAATTCGGATGAAAGATAACGGCCAGGGGATGCCAGAGGAAATTAGATTGCGGATCTTTGACCACCTATTTACAACCAAAGAGGTTGGCAAAGGAACAGGATTAGGATTAGCGATCGCTCGTCAAATTGTTGAGGAAACCCATAATGGAAGCTTGAGTTGCAATTCTGTACTTGGTGAAGGAACAGAATTTGTCATTGAGATTCCAGTATTTTAACTCTACTATTCTGCTCACTAGACCTCTTGCAAAAGTGCTTTTTGCAAGAGGGGGAAAAGGGTAAAGGTTAAAGGGGAAGGGGACAATACAGAACCTTTTCCCCTTCCCCCTTACCCTTTTCCCGACTTATGCAAGAAGTCTACTGATTACTAAGACCCCTCACTTATTCGCCAACAGTCTCATAGAATTAGCCAGGACAGGCTGTCTTAAATGAATACTTATTTGAGATAACAATGACAATCTGGCTTATCTATCAGGGACTCAACCAAAGCATTTAGGGCCGTTGCAGCTAATGCGCCACCTCCTAAAGTCCCTTCAACTGTAATATAAGGTATCCCTTGTTGCATCAGTTGTCGCTTGGCTGCGGGAGCGTGGCTAAAGCCAATGGGCATTCCAATTACTAATGCAGGCTGAATTTTTTGGTTAGCAATGGCTTTACAAGCTTCCAGAAGTACTGAGGGAGCATAACCAACTACCAGCACACATCCATTACTTACTTGCAGCAATTTTGTTCGCCATTCTTGATGTTGCCAAAAGGCGAGTTCTGCTTCAGTGGCAGTAGTAATATGAGGGTTATCAATTAAGGTTTCGGTGCGGCATCCTAAGTGAAGTAATCGGGTTTGATCTAAAGCAGCAGCAACCGTTTGAGTATCGACAACAATTTGACAACTTGAAGATAAAGCTTCTCGACTAGCTGCGATCGCATCTCGACTCAATTTAATAAAGGACACTAAACTGACATCGCCACAAGCCAAAACCAACTGAGAAATTAAATGCTGTTCAATTTCCGAACGGTGAGACAAATCAGGAAGTAAGCGTTGTAGCGATTCGGTAAAAGCTTCCGAGTGGGTATGAATTTCGGCATCCAAGCCACTCCAGAGATTTTCCAATCCTCCCAATCCGGCTTGAGTTTCAACATCAAGTAACTTGAGTTGCGCCAAAACTTCCGCCTGGATAATTTGACAATGGCGATCGCGTCCCAATAATCCTTCTAATGCTGATGCAGTTTGCCGCAGTTGGGAGATTTGTTGCATCACCGCGCGATATTGCTGCTGGAGTTGTCCCATCAAGTTAACAGTTGTATCGGCTTCTGGTTCCACCTCCAAAATATTGCGGATATGATTTAGCTGAAACCCTTGCTGCTTGAGTGCGACAATCCGTTGTAACCGGAGAACATCTTTTTGGGTGTAGAGACGGTAATTGCTGCGCGATCGCACTGGTTGCGGTAGCAGTCCCAATTGATGGTAATGGCGCACCATCCGCGGAGTCAAACCGCCTCCTACTGCATCAGTAAGTTCTTTAATAGTTAAGCAACCAGCATTCATGATTTACCCCAACAACGGCAAAATTCTTTGTAACTCTTCACAAGCCGCCTGAAGAGATAGTGGCGCATTTTCATCTAAACCTTGGTAACACTGATTTACCAAGTTTTCTACAGATGGTTTGCAGGCTGACTCATTTCTAGGAAATTTTGGATATTCTGTTTCTTCATCAACAGCCTGTCCCCGTAAATAATGTATCCAAGTTTCAATATTTCTTTTTGGCACGAATATTGCTATGGCTTCATCAGGCTGGCGAATCTGCTGTGAATCTTCTTTCAGTGCATCATCTAATTGCTTCAACCTTTCCTCTACCGTTTTTTTATCTGCATCAATCACTACAACCAGCCCAATAGATAAGTAGCTTGCCTTGCTGCGGTATGCTTTCACTTCTTTTGGATAACACAATCGCACATACTGTTCTGCGGATTGGCTTCCATCTGGGCAAGGTAAAAATCTGATTGTTCCATTAAAGCCTCGTATTTTTAGAAAATGACGAGCAAAAACCTCTTGTTGCCTATCCTCACACAAGACAAGAATCTGTATTCTACGCTGGCTCATATAGCCATCCCCGCGCAATCAATTCTGAAACGGGTAATCCAGTATTGTCAGCCAACTCATTACTAATCTTTTTCACCTTCACAGGTTTATTGATTTGACGCTCAAACCAATAACCTATAGGTGATGCTAAAAGATAATTAATTAGTTCTGGATGATGGGAAATCAGCAAAGCTTGTAATTTTTCTTCACTGCAAAAATCATATAGTTTAATTAGCCAGGGCTGAATTTCTGGCAGGGCTAAAAAATTTTCTGGCTCATCTATACATAATGTATAGTCTTCAGATTGAGTACAATACAGGAAAGTATAAAGAGCAAAAAGCGCTTTTTGTCCATCAGATAATTCACTTAAACGATAATCAATAATTTTTGTCTTATCTTCCTCATCTGCAAACTGCAATTTTAGAGTTACATACTCTTCGGTTAAATATTCCCATCTAAAGCCTAAAAAGCCAGGTAACAATGTTTTTAGCACATTAATTAACTCTGCTGTTTTAGCTTCTTCTTGAGTGATATACCGATACCAAGAAGCAAAATTTTCCATTTTCCAATTCAGTTGCAACTCTTCTTTTTTACTCCCATTGGTCATGAAGCTAGGAATAATTTGTACAATGATTAATCGTTCCATCCGCATTTGGAACCATTTCAGTTTGGTATTGCCACTTTCTATTAGTAATAATATTGCAGAATGAGAGGTAGGGAATGGAAAATCAGACATATATGAATTATCATCTCTAGCAAGCTGACCCTTACCATTCTCAATATTTAATAAAAGATTATTATTGAAATACAGGCGCTCATATTTAACATGGCAATTATGTTTCATATGATGTTCAATGGCAAGTTCATATTTATAATCGCCACCATTGCCAGAAATTTCTAACTCAAAACGCTGAATTTCTAAAGTCTGCCAGCGTGTGCAGTCAGAAGATTTAAAAACTTCTCCTGCGTCACAATGAATAGTTAAAAAGGCTTGAATTTTTCTTAATGACTCAAAAACAGTTGATTTTCCTGAACCATTAGCACCAAGAAACAGATTAATCGAGTCAAAATTTATCTCAAAATTTACCAACCCACGAAAGTTATCAATATAAATTCGCTTTAGCATAGATTTTTCCTCTTAATGCAGGAGTGTAAAAGGATTTTACTTTTCATTTTTAACTCCCATATCCTTGACATTAACATCAATGTCAAGGTTTAGCCTGAGAGAGTCACTATAAATTCACCTCTCATGCTCTACCCCCAACGTTTAGGCCAAGTCACCAGAGAACACGCAGATACCGTAGCCGCCCTTTTGTGTGGCTTATTGTTACTTTTCGGATGGTTCGCCTTGCATCTCGGTTGGTTGGGATTGGCGTTCCTGCTACTACCCGCTGCTTATGTAATTGGTGGTTACGAAAGTGCGCGAGAAGGATTGACTACCCTCTTCAAAGAAAAAGAACTCGATGTAGATTTGTTGATGATTGTCGCCGCCATTGGTGCTGCTAGCCTCGGCTTATGGCGAAGAGAATATCATCTAATTATTGATGGGGCAATTTTGATTCTGATCTTTGCCATCAGTGGCGCACTCGAAGGCTATGCAATGCAGAGAACTGAGCGGAGTATCCGCAGTTTGATGAGTTTGACACCAGATACAGCAAGGGTTTTGCTTCAGGGGAGGGAAGAGGAAATTCCGATCAGTCAGCTAAAAGTGGGTGATGAGATTGTCGTCAAACCTGGAGAGCTAATTCCTACTGATGGGATAATTTTATCTGGTTACAGCACCCTCAATCAAGCTGCAATTACGGGTGAGTCTTTACCTGTAGAGAAAACAGTGGGCGCAGAAGTATTTGCTGGTACACTCAACGGCTATGGTGCATTGCAGATTAAGGTACACAAACCAGCCCAAAGTAGTTTAATCCAGCGTGTGATTCGTTTGGTAGAACAAGCGCAGACAGAAGCACCACCTTCCCAAGAGTTTATCGATCGCTTTGAAAAAGGATATGCCAAAGTCATTGTAGTAGCTGGGATATTGCTGGCAACTTTACCGCCATTTCTTTGGGGTTGGGATTGGGAAACAACAATTTATCGCGCTCTTACTTTCCTGGTAGTGGCTTCTCCCTGTGCGCTGATGGCTGCAATTATGCCCACCCTGCTTTCAGGAATCGCCAATGGTGCAAGACAGGGGATTTTGTTTAAAAATGGGGCGCAGTTGGAGAAGATTGGCCAAGTCCGAGCGATCGCATTTGATAAAACTGGTACTCTTACAACAGGACAGGTGCAGGTATTTCAGGTAGTTTCAGCTAATGAATACACTAATGATGATGTATTAAAAACAGCTGCTAGTGTCGAAGCATCTTCCGAACATCCCATCGGTAAGGCAATTGTACAAGCGGCTAGCGATTTAGATTGGGTTGGTGCAATCCAAGTGCAAGCTATACCGGGACAGGGAATTGTCGGAATTGCTCAAGAACAACAAATAATTGTCGGGAATGCCATTTTTGTGCAGCAGTATGTAACAAATTTACCTGAAGAATTGCGAGAAATCGTTCAATCTTGGGAGCAAGAAGGTAAAACTGTGGTTTGGGTAGCACAGGAAAGCAGGGGAGCAGCACTTCTCTACGAGAGGCTGCGCCAACGGCTACGCTCAGTGAACGAGGAGCAGGGGGGCAGAGGAGCAGAGGTGATGGGTGTAATTGCGATCGCAGATCAAGTAAGAACGCAAGCAGCCGCAACCATCAGCCGATTAAAGAAACTGGGAGTTGAACAAATTGTCATGCTAACCGGGGATAATCAGGAAACTGCTCGCAGTGTAGCCAAAGCAGTCGGAATCGATCGGGTATATGCCCAACTTCTACCAGAAGATAAGCTGAATGTTATCCGCCGTTTACAGCAACAATATCAAACAGTTGCAATGGTAGGCGATGGCATTAATGATGCACCAGCTTTAGCGCAAGCATCCGTGGGTATAGCAATGGGAGTATCTGGTAGCGATGTGGCATTAGAAACCGCAGATATCGTACTGATGGCAGACAGGTTAGAAAAAATTGCTGTAGCGATGCATTTGGGCAGGCGATCGCAAGCCATCGTAAAACAAAATATAGTTGTAGCGTTGAGTTTCATTATGTTGCTTTTAGTCGGCAACTTTCTAGGAAATATTAACCTACCCATCGGCGTCATTGGTCATGAAGGTTCCACAGTATTAGTTACCCTCAGTGGACTAAGATTGCTGAAATAATGAACCAAAAAATGGTATTTTGTCATTCGGTTTTTGCCAAACATTTATCAAAACAGAATTCAGGAGTCAGGTGGTCGCCGAGCGACTTGCCTTGAGCGTTCGCGTAGCGTCTCGTAGAGAAGTCGAAAGGAGTCGAGGTGAGCCAGAATTCAGAATGAATTTTGAACGAAAAAGCAGATAGCCAGTATTTTCGAGTCGCGTCTTGATTCTGACTCCTGTTAGCGGTAGCGGGGCGTTTAGCCCATTCTGACTTCTGAATTCTTCTTCAATGTAGAGACGGTGATTTATCGCGTCTCTTAACAGTATTGGGAGTGATTGCACCCTGAAACCACTCAACAACACCAATTGCCAAAACTCGTGCTAATTTTTTTTGTTCATCGGTATTAGCTATCCATTCAAATTCTTCGGGGTTAGTCATAAAACCCAGTTCCATTACCACCGATGGTGCTGTAGAGGGACGAGTTAGCGCCAAGTTATTCCAAAACACCCCCATTGATGAACGTCCTAACTGGTTAACTAGATAATGGTGAAGAAAAACGGCTAGGCTATGGGCTTGAGAATGATACCAAAAAGTTCTAATGCCCTTGGTATTCTCTGCATCTCCGTCGTCGGGTACTGCTGTGTAATGTATGGTTAGAGCGATCGCTGGTTGTTGTTGATCGATCATAGCTTGGCGCTCGGACAAAGCTACTTCTCTGTCATCTTCTCGCGTCATCACTACTAACGCACCTCTTAAGACCAGTTCATCACGCAGCAACTTAGATACTGTGAGGCTAACATCTTTAGCAAAATATCCTGTTGCTCCAGCCGCGCCAGTTTCTTGCCCTCCGTGTCCTGGGTTAACTAAAATCTTAATACCAGATAATGGTTGTAATTGTCCCTGTGCAAAAGCTGGTGCAGAAATGAATATAGAACTGATCGCTAAACCTAAAATTGGTTTCATTTAAAGATTCCTAATAAAATCAGCTTGCAGAGATAATCTGCATAGTTGGATTAGTTTAACAGGTGTGGTTCAAATACATGAAAACTGCTGTAACTTCAAACTCTTACCTCCTAACTCCTAACTCCTAACTCCTAACTCCTAACTCCTAACTCTTACTCATGCAAACCGATCCAAAACCAGGAACACTTTACGTTGTCGGCACACCAATTGGCAACCTGGAAGATATCACCTTTCGGGCAGTGCGAATTTTGCAAACTGTGGATATCATTGCTGCGGAAGACACGCGTCATACGGGGAAACTGCTACAGCATTTTCAAGTTAAAACACCCCAGGTGAGTTACCACGAACACAATCGTACCAGCCGTATTCCAGAATTATTAGAGCATTTAGTTAATAATAAAGCGATCGCTCTGGTGAGTGATGCTGGGATGCCAGGTATTTCCGATCCTGGATATGAACTGGTGAAAGCCTGTATTGAAGCGGGAATTCCTGTAGTTCCCATTCCTGGCGCTAGTGCAGCAATTACCGCTTTGAGTGCAGCGGGATTACCAACGGATCGGTTTGTCTTTGAAGGCTTTCTCCCGGCGAAAACTCAACAGAGACAAGAACATTTAGAATCTCTGCAAACAGAATCTCGCACTTTGATTTTCTACGAATCGCCGCACCGTTTGCGAGATACTTTGCAAGACTTAGCAGAAATTTGGGGAAGCGATCGCCAAATTGTGCTAGGACGGGAGTTAACTAAATTGTATGAAGAATTTTGGCGGGGGACAATTGCCGAGGCGATCGCTTACTACAGCCAACGAGAACCCCAAGGTGAATATACATTAGTAGTCGCGGGAATTCCAGCCAGTCAGCCCCAACTGACAGAACAAGAATTGAAAGCCGAATTGAAGCAGTTAATTAGTCAAGGAATATCGCGATCGCAAGCTAGCCGTCAGTTAGCAAAATTTACTTCCCTTCCCCGTCGCCAACTATATCAACTAGCTCTTTCTATAGTCTCCAGTCATGAGCCTTGAACGGCTGACATCGCTTTTTTGAAAATCGAAATTATAGATGTGAAATGTATAGATTTCTTTATTTTTTCTTCCTTTTTTGTCCTTTTCGACGAGATACTACGCTTACTTCTACAGGGAAGTAAGCTACACGTCCCGTCTCAGATAGAAGGCGGTTAGCTTCCTTATCTACATCTTGTATGATGTCAAACAGGACTGCTATACAAATACTTGAATGTACAGAATGTGACTAATTTGTATATTCATCCTCAAAGATGACTTGGCGAATATTCAAATGATATCCAAAGATTTCTGATATTAGTTCTCTAGATAGATCGAAAACTTTCCAGGCAAACTTTAATATGAAATAGTCAAATGCAAACAAAGCAGATTCTCAATGAAGGAGAAAATCAATGACTAACATTATTGCTTGGTTGGTTTTGGGTTTAATTGCAGGTGCGTTAGCTAAATTATTTTATCCTGGAACCCAAGGTGGCGGTATTATCTCTACTATTATCTTAGGAATCCTGGGAGCCGTATTCGGGGGTTACTTAGGTCAAGTATTGTTAGGAAGTAGCTCGGCAGCAGCTGCATCTGTAGGAGCTTTATCTCTGGGAAGCATTTTATTTGCTGTTATTGGTGCAATGATCCTAATTTTCCTTTGGGGTTTACTGACTCGTCGAGCTGTGTAATTACCTCAATTTCAGGTAACAATCTTGGGAATCACTTCTAACTGCAATAAACCGATAAAATGACATTAGAAAAAGAGCGAAGAACTATAGGAGTTTTCGCTAGGAATTCCGATGCACAATTGGTACTAAAGGAACTAAAAGCTTCTAATTTTCCAATGGACAAAGTTTCTGTTATTGCACGGAATACAGAAGAAGAAGAAAGTGATATTGCTGGTGTTGAAATTGAAGAATGCACTAGCAATACATCCTCAGAAGATGCTGCTGGAGCCGTTGCTAGTGATACTTTAGACCGTCTTACTGACTTATCAGTCGGTCTAGTCCTCTTGGTAATTCCTGGTATAGGCCCAGTCATCTTAGCCGGAGCGGAAGTAACTGCGATCGCTACCACTTTAGCAGGTGGTTTGCCTGCTTTGTTCCTAAGTTTAGGAATTGCTGAAAATCTTGCACAGGGTTATAGCGATCTTGTCTGTAAAGGTTACTATTTGGTGATAGTAACCGGCATAGACATAGAAATTCGTCTCGCCAAGAGGATTTTTAATCGCCGTGATATTCAACAATGGGGAGTCTTTGAGCCATACTCGACCCCAAATAATCGCTATAAATACGCACTTGGTATTTTTGATCAGCGTCAAGACGCAGAAAGAGCGCTTACTGAACTGAGAAGCGCTGACTTCCCAATGAGTCAAGTATCAATAGTTGTTAAAAATACAAGCAGCTTAAGTGATATTTGTGAGGTAGATATCAGCAGTTCTCAAGAGAAATATACTACTTTTTTAGGAATTTCTGATGAGTTAGCTAGATATTATGAGCATCATCTGACTCTTGGTCATTACTTATTAGTGTTAAAAAGCACTGATATCTATTTAGCAGGTGCAAGAGCTATTTTAGAGAGTAACAAGATTCAACATTTTAGTATTTATAGTCAATCCGAGCTTGATGCAGCTAGAAGCGATCGCCAGTTTATTACCAACTTCTAATTAATCCTCAAGTTAATAATTGAATTGTGCATATTACTAATAACTTAGCTTATATATAGGTTAAGCAATACAATAGTACTATATGCATATACTTCTGTAGATATAGGTTGTCTTTTGAAACCTTAACTTTCCCGTGGAATGAATACCACTTGCGCTGTAGATTGATGTACAATGGCATAGGTGTCATATCCAACTGTAAAAGCGTTTTTTATTAATAAAAATGTCAAATTTCTTAAATAATATTTTTATTTAAATATATAACTATTTAAATTAACGTTACATTTATAAAAAAATAAGGATACAAGTGGTAATAGTTGGTATGCAAAAAAAACTATGCATATCTTAACATGAATTAAATATCCTCCATTTATTTGGGATAGCCAAAACATAATCAAAATAGTCTCAAAAACAGAAATAATTAGAAAACCTGTTTGGAATAATGTTGAACCGTTTGAAGATTGGAACCAAGATTGGAGTAAGTTTTGCTTTGAGTTTGGCAACTCTGACCACCATTGGTCTAATCTCCTATCAAAGCACCAATGAGCTAATTGAAACTTCGGGCAAAGAAAGCCATACTTACCAGGTGTTAAGTCAGCTTGAAGACCTCAACTTGCAACTGACAAATGCTGAGACTGGGCAACGCGGTTACATTATTACTGGAGAACAGCGCTATTTAGAACCTTATAACGCTGCTATTCAAGTACTGAATCAAAAAGTTAGGGAACTTCAAAGGTTAATGGGAGATAACCCCAACCAACAAAATCGGCTTAATATTTTGCAGCCGTTACTAACCGAGAGAATGGCTGTAATGGAAGAAGTCATAGAGCTACGGCAAAGCCAAGGCTTAGAAGCTTCTCAGAAAGCTGTTCTCACAGACCAGGGTAAGCAGCTGATGGATAATATCCAGAAAGTTATCCAGGCGATGAAAAATGAAGAGAATGCACTGCTAAAACAGCGGTCTGAGAAAGCACGAGCAGCTGGTCGGCAAACTCTCGCCAGCATAGTTTATAGTATTCCCTTCTTTTCTTTGCTCTTAGCTTTGATCGGCTTCACCTTGACCAGACATATTTCAGTACCGCTGAAGCAAGTTTCTGATTTGGCAGAAAAAATGGCGGATGGGGATTTATCGGTAAGTTTACCAGATAGCGATCGCCATGATGAAATTGGTGTTTTAACGCGCACCTTTAACCAGATGATCGTTAATCTGCGAAATACAACTCAAAAAAATGAGGAGCAAAACTGGCTCAAATCTAACTTAGCTGAATTTACCCAGATGCTCCAAGGGCAAAGAAATCTGGAAAGCGTTTCTAATCTAATCTTGTCGAATTTAGCACCACTAGTTGGGGCATCACAGGGCGTTTTTTATGTAATGGACTCCATCAACGACCAGCCTATATTGAAGTTGTTGAGTGGTTATGCTTACAAAGAGCGGAAAAACTTGGCAAATCAGTTTCGCTTAGGTGAGGGACTGGTGGGACAATCAGCCCTAGAAAAACAAAGAATCCTCCTCACGGAAGTTCCCAATGACTATATCCGCATCAGTTCCGGTTTGGGAGAAGCACCACCGTTAAACATTATTGTTTTGCCCATATTATTTGAGGGACAGGTAAATGCTGTTATTGAACTTGCCTCTTTTGGGTCTTTTAGTGAGTTACACCTAACATTTCTAGAGCAATTAAGTGAAAATCTGGGTGTATTTTTAAATAACATCGCCTCACAATTGCAAACACAGCAACTACTTGAAGAATCTGTTGCTTTAACAGAAGAACTGCAAACCCAGCAAGAAGAACTACAGCAAAGCAATCAACGCTTGGAAGAACAGACGCAAGAACTGGAAGAATCACAATTTCTTGTCAAGCAATCTAACGAAGAATTGCAACAACTAAATGAGGAACTAGAAGAAAAGGCAGAATTGTTAGAAGTTCAAAATCGAGAAGTGGCCCGCAAGAACCAGGAAGTTGAGCGGGCGAGGAAGTCTTTGGAAGAAAAAGCCCAACAACTGGCCTTGTCTTCCAAATATAAGTCAGAATTTCTGGCGAATATGTCCCACGAGCCTGCGGACACCGTTAAATAGCCTATTAATTTTAGCAAGGCTGCTGGCAGATAACTCTCTTAACAACTTGACCGACAAACAGGTAGAGTACAGCCGGACTATTTATTCGGCTGGGACTGATTTGCTGGAATTAATCAATGACATTCTCGATTTGGCAAAAATTGAGTCGGGTACTATGTCGCTCGATATTGAGCAAATTGCTCTTGCAGATTTGGAGACATCTCTAGAGCAGACTTTCCGGCAAGTTGCCCACAATAAAGAAATCAGTTTTACTATCGAACGGGATGAGAAGTTACCCCCGACAATTTATAACGACTCCAAACGTCTGCAACAAGTGCTGAAAAATCTCCTAGCTAACGCCTTTAAATTTACAGAACAGGGAGGCGTGAAGTTACAAATATTCCAAGTTGATAATTCCACGATTGCTTTTGCCGTCAGCGACACGGGCATAGGCATTCCAGCGGAAAAGCAGAAGGTTATTTTCGAGGCATTTCAGCAAGCAGATGGCACAACTAGCCGCAAGTATGGCGGGACTGGCTTGGGCTTGTCCATCAGCCGTGAATTAGCTCAACTGTTGGGAGGGAGAATTGAACTACTCAGCCAACCAGGACAGGGAAGCACCTTCACCCTTTACTTGCCCAGGCAACAGGAAAAGCATAGCCCAAATATCACCACACCACCCCTTGAGCCTATCCGCACAGCATCGACCATAAAAGAAGTATCACTGGTGGAAAACAGACCCCCAACTGTGGACATCTCTCCATCAGTGAAAGTACTTCCTAGCTTACCCCACGATATTCCAGATGACCGGGAAATAATTCAATCGGGCGATCGCATTTTGTTAATTATCGAGGATGACGATAAATTCGCCCGTATTTTACTAGATATGGCACGTCAGCAGGGTTTTAAAACGATTGTTGCTTTACAGAGCAAACAAGGTCTAGCACTGGCAGAACAGTTTAAACCCAATGCGATTATGCTAGATATCCACATGCCAGAAATGGATGGTTGGACGGTGCTGGATCGTCTGAAGCATAAACCAGATACCAGACATATACCAGTACACATACTTTCTGTTGATGAAAGACAACAACGGGGATTACAGCTAGGAGCGATTACCTATCTCCAAAAACCCGTGTCTCCAGAAGCCATAACTCAGGTATTAACTGAGATTAAAGGTTTTATTGAGCGTCAGGTAAAAAATCTCCTAATTGTAGAAGATGATCCCGTACAAGCCCAAAGTATTATCGAACTGATTGGTAACGGCGATGTCCAGAGTACAGCAGTGGGTACGGGGGCAGAAGCTCTCTCAATTTTGCGATCGCATCACTTTGATTGTATGGTACTGGATCTTGGTCTGCCCGATATGAGCGGGTTTACCCTAATTGAGCAGATAAAACTTGAACCCAAGCTTTTGAAACTACCGATAATTGTTTACACCTAAGCAAAGAACTCAGCCGACAAGAAGAAACCCAGTTGCGGGGACTTGCAGAGACAATTATTATTAAAAATGTGCGATCGCCAGAGCGGTTGTTAGACGAAACTGCCCTATTTTTGCATCGGGTGCAAGCAAACTTGCCCACACCAAAGCGGCAAATGCTAGAGCAACTACATCAAACTGACCCGGTGCTGGCTAATCGGAAAATTTTGATTGTAGATGATGACCTGCGAAATATTTTTGCCCTGACTAGCTTTTTAGAAAGTTATCAAATGCAAGTGCTGTTTGCCGAAAACGGCAGAGATGGTATAGAGAGACTGCAAGCTAATCCTGAAATTAATATAGTTTTGATGGATATCATGATGCCAGAAATGGATGGTTACGAAACCACCCGCGCCATTCGCAAGATACAACAGTTTCGCTCACTACCAATCATTGCTTTAACAGCCAAAGCCATGCCAGGGGACAAGGAAAAGTGCATCGAAGCTGGAGCCTCTGACTACATCACCAAACCTGTAGATACTGAGCAACTGCTTTCACTACTCCGGGTTTGGCTGTATCGTTAAGGAAGTAGAGAGTAGGGAGTCTCTCGTTCCCATGCAGAGCCAATCCACGTTATAAAACTAAATTACGTTAGCGCAGCGTAAAGCCTTCGGCATGGCTTCGCTTAGAGCGAGTCCGCGTACTCTGTAAGAGTTGCAAACTACGCTTTTAGTGTCTCGTAGAGAGCGTCATTACGAATTATTTTAACTTTTGCATAAATTCTTGATGTTCAATGGCAGCTAAACCTGCTTGCAGGACAGATAACACCATTGCCATTTCTCCTGACAGCAAGGCAGGTATCGACAACCACAACCCTGGAAACACCTGAGAGCGAATAATTCCTTGCTCATCGGTTGGTAGCGAAACATACTCGTCTGCTTGCAGCCTAAACCAATCCAACTGATTATCTAATGTTCGCCAGACAATATACTCCTGTACTCCATTCCGTCGATAGGTGCGTTTTTTGTCATGTAAATCGATAGCTGCACTGCTTGCTGCCACTTCGATCACCAGTTCGGGTGCGCCTTGGATATAATCATCCTCACTAATCAATGCCTGTCTGCCGGGAATGAATAGTACCGCGTCAGGCTGTGGTTCATTATCCGGATCTAAACGCACTGTGGGTTCAATTCCCAGAACAAGGCCAGGCGTTGCCGTTTTATAATTCCACAACCACCCGATTAAATCTCCATGTGGTTCCCCATGACTTTTAATTCTGAGTGGGGATGCCATGATATACACAACTCCTTCAACCAGTTCAGCTTTTCTTAAATGCGGCATTGCCTGATAGCGCCGCTCAAATTCGCAGCGAGATAAGCGATCGCCATTTTCCAGAGGTAAAACTGAAATTACTTTTTTAGGAGTTGCAACCATCCTTTTGTCCTCTTTACACAAATTGTCCAAACTGAATCAAAATATTCTGATTTGGCAGTGCTGCATCCATTTTACTACCGCACATCAAAAAGCTCTTGTGCAGCGATTGATTAGGGGTGCTTTCGCCCACAAGGGACGTTAGTGTTGGCGTAGGCGTTGCTGAATTAAGGGATGATTCTTGTGGGGTGGGCATCCTGCCCGGAAATACAAGGGACGGGCAAGATGCCATTGGTGTCAACTTAAGCCAAAAACTATATCAGACAGGCGTTTTGCAAATCCCTCACCCCCTCATCCCCTAATATCATGTCCGCCAAATTACCCATAATAAAATAACCCCACCCCCAACCCCCTCCCCGCCTGCGGGGAGGGGAGACAAAGCACAGCTTTGGCGGGGTGGGGTTCTTCGGGTTTAATAAGCAATCAAGCGGACATGATATAACCCCTTCTCCCTTGGGAGAAGGGGAATTTAATGTCTAGCTCCCCTCTCCCAAGGGAGAGGGGCTGGGGGAGAGGGCAAAACGTTTTCACCAAGCAGGTTTCAGGTTAAATTGACACCAATGGCAAGATGCCCATCCCACAAAAATAGTAAAATCATCCCGCAAATATGCAACCCCTTGGCGTAATAACTAAAAGCAAAAGCCCACACTGACCGCTTGAACGGTTACAGTGGGGGCAATTTACGCCAATAACACGAATAACAGTCTAGCGGAACATACTACTAACTGAAGTATCTTCATGAATTCGCCAGATAGTTTCTCCCAACAGATTAGCTACTGACAGCACCACTAGTTGTGGAAAACGATTGCTTTCTGGTATGGGAATGGTATTGGTGACAATGACTTCCTCAAACAAGCCACTAGACAACCGCTCCATCGCTGGTGGAGAGAATACCGCATGAGTTGCACAGGCATATACCTGACGCGCTCCTTCTTCACGCAGTAATCGCGCTCCTTCTGCGATCGTACCCCCGGTGTCGATCATGTCATCTACTAATACTGCCGTTTTGCCTTTAACATCGCCGATGACATTTAACACTTCTGCAACATTATGGGCCTGACGACGTTTGTCAATAATCGCCAGTGGAGCATCACCCAGTTTTTTTGCAAATGCCCTAGCTCTTGCTACACCACCAACATCGGGAGAAACAACTACCAAGTCTGGCAGCTGTTTGCTTTCTAGATAATCGAGCAGGACTGGTGAACCATAAACATGGTCAAAGGGGATATCGAAATAGCCTTGAATCTGAGCTGAGTGTAAATCCATTGCTAGAACGCGGTTGGCACCGGCTTCGGTGATCAAGTTCGCAACTAGCTTGGCGGTTATTGACTCTCGTCCTGCTGTTTTGCGATCGGCACGAGCATAGCCGTAGTACGGAATTACTGCCGTTACCTGTCGCGCAGAAGCTCGACGACAGGCGTCAACCATAATCAATAATTCCATCAAATGATCGTTGACGGGTTGACAACATGGCTGGATTAAATAGACATCACAACCCCGAATCGATTCTTGGATTTGAACGTAAAGTTCTCCATCCGCAAATCTTTTGCGAATCATTGGCCCCAAGTCCATGCCCAGATAACGAGCGACTTCTTGAGACAGTTGTAAATTGGCAGAGCCAGAAAACAGCCGCAGGCGATGATTATCGTTCAGTCCTGTTGCAGATGGTTGCACTTTGAAAGTTGCAGAACTGAGCACAGCAGATCCTCTATGTGCATTCATAGCAATATTATCATTAGAGATTTAATAGATTTAACCAAGAAATAGCCTAAAAAAACATCTGTAAGTTTTATTGAAGCTTCCATACAAAATTTAAACATTTTTGCATAAAATTATTATTCGCTAACTATCTAGTTTTCTTGGCAAACAAGCTATTGATAGCTTAACTGACATCAAGTTAATGCACTAGGTCTATAGTTCAATTTTTTGGTTGAGGTAAATAACCCTAATCGCTTAAACATTATTGGTGTGGTAGGTTCTTTTAATTACCTCATTGATAGCTGATAGTAAAGCATTGACAACTTTAATGATATTAAATAGTTTGTCCTCACACAGTATAGCATCTATCACTAAGTAGTCAAAGGGTAGCTTATTACTCTATGACTTACGCATTGACAAAAATGACAATCATAACAAGCCTAGAAGAGGCTAGCAGTGGACAAAATTAATCCACATACAAGGACGTTTTTAGATAAAGTTTGCATAAATGTTAAATAAATATTAAATAAAGATATTTTTTTAAACTAAAACATTACTCAAAAAAAATAATCCCATCTAAGTAAATTCCTGTAAATATTTTTACTTAAAAGTTTTTAATTAAATCTAGAAAAGTTGTTCAATATCAATAATATTGTAAATGTTGAACCTGAACCTGAGCATCCTGTCAAGTGTAATATCATGTCCGCTTGATTGCTTATTAAACCCGAAGAACCCCACCCCGCCAAAGCTGTGCTTTGTCTCCCCTCCCCGCCTTCGGGGAGGGGGTTGGGGGTGGGGTTACTTTATTATGGGTAATTTGGTGGACATGATATAAGCTACTAATTGTCTCTGAATTAGTTAGCATCCGTATAGCTGCCGGGATAAAATTAGTACTGTTGGGTTTGCTCTAATCTTTGGGTGGTTGCGATCGCTCTAATTGGTGCAGCAATAACTGCCTCTGCCCTGNNNTTCAAAGGAATGATAATTTGGGATGTTGGGGCGATCGCCGCTCGAATAAATTTGGGAAATAGCCGAATAGTAGAAAAATTGACAAAATCAAGATTTTTAGTGCTAAAGGAATCATTCTTGATCTTNGATTCTGAATTCTGCATTCTTCTCCAATTTCCCCAAGAATTGATTGAAAAACAGAAGAGTGATTTGTATAACCTGGATTATCAAGTTAATTTTGCATATTTCAAAATCTCTGGTTTTTCTAGGAAGAAAAATTGAATGGGAGATTGGGCACTCTGAAGTTATAGAGTAGGAAAAACCTTACTCTGGTAAAGTCTACTTGTTGAGTATAGTAGAATATTGCCGCAGGTAACTGTCCGTCGCCTCTTGGACTTAATCTTTGTGGGTGATCTCCTCAGTTGCTACTACACTCAATCAACCGATCATGCAACCACCGATTACAGTTGGCACTGTCTTGCAAAACCGTTACCGCATAATTCAAATTCTCGGACAAGGAGGATTTGGTAGAACCTATCTGGCAGAAGACCAGAGGCGCTTTAACGAACTTTGCGCGATCAAGGAATTGAATTCAACAGCAAGGTCGGCTTTGGATTGGGAGAGGGCACAAGAGCTTTTTCACCGAGAAGCTGCCATTTTATATCAAATCGAACACCCACAAGTGCCGAAATTCCGGGAAAGATTTGAGCAAGACCAACGCTTATTTTTGGTGGAGGACTATGTTGCAGGTCAGACGTACCGCACTCTGCTGGTTGAACGTCAAGCTGTGGGTAAAACTTTCACAGAGGCCGAAGTATTGCAGCTGATAGAGTTGTTGTTGCCTGTTTTAGAGCATATTCACAGTCGAGGAATTATTCATCGAGATATCTCGCCAGAAAATATTATTTTGCGAGATAGTGATGCTAAACCTGTGTTAATTGACTTTGGGGTGGTGAAGGAACTGGCAACGCGTTTACAATCGCCAGATAGTCCCATACCAGAAACCACCGTGGGAAAATTAGGCTACTCTCCCAGCGAACAAATGCAAACAGGGGGAGCTTATCCTAGTAGTGATTTGTATGCATTAGCGGTAAGCGCGATTGTTTTGCTGACTGGTAAAGAACCAAAGGATCTATTCGATCAAAACCAACTAACTTGGAATTGGCAACGGTGGGTAAAAGTGAACCCGCGATTTGCTGTAGTGTTGAATCAAATGTTGAATCATATACCGAGCGATCGCTATCAAAGTGCTGCTAGTGTATCTCAAGCTCTACAACCTTTACACGAAGTCAGTCTTCCGAATGTAAATGTGTCTAACTTGCAGACAATGGCAGTTAGTCGTCGTCCTGATTTAGTAGCACCAACAGTTTCACCCAAGAAACCCGATCCTGTGATTCCACCAAGTCCCACCAACTCAATTTTGGATAATCCCTTAGCGATCGCCGCAATTGCCATTGGTGTAGTGATCGTAGCAGGATTTGGTTCTTGGGCACTAGTCAGTTCCATCCGCAGTCAGTCGAAAACATCAGATCAGACGCTTCCACAAAATTTCCCTTCACCAGTAATTTCTGGTGGTACTACATTCACACCGACGCCAACACCAACACCAACACCAACACCCACACCAACACCCACACCAACACCTACGAACCAACCTGTTGTATCTACTAAGCGCCTCAAGCTTACAACATCTAACCCGATCGCGGTTGAAGGTACTCTCAAAGCAAATCAAATCATCCAGTACAGCTTTTTTGGGCGAGAAGGTACTAAATTAAACACGTTTATTGACCCAGGAAGCAGCATTCTGCTAACAGTCTTAAGTCCCAATGGACAACCAATTGAGAGTACTGCCCAACAAGTCACATTTTATCAAGGCACATTGTTGGTTACTGGTAGATATACTATTGAGTTAACTCTGCTTTCAGGAGTTGCCGAAAGCAATTACAATCTCAATGTTGCATTAGAAAAACCAGTCAACCCAACACCGACAGAGACACCTTTGCCACTTCCTACAGAAACACCCTTGCCAACACCGACAGAGACACCCTTGCCAATTCCTACAGAAACACCCTTGCCAATTCCCACAGAAACACCTTTGCCAATTCCCACAGAAACACCTTTACCAATTCCGACGATTACTGAAGCGCCAACTTTGCCGCTGCAGCTGATGAAACACAACCATTTTCTGGCCAAAGAAATTAATGTTAAATACACTACTGATTACTGGAACTGATACGGAAGCTGGTAAAACTGTTTTAACAACAGCGTTAGCAGCTTATTGGCAAAAATATTACCCACAGCGTCGCTGGGGAATCATGAAACCGATTCAATCGGGGATTGGCGATCGCGAGTGGTATCAAAAGCTATTTGCGCTAGAACAATCTGCTGAAGAAATTACACCTTTATACTTTCAAGCACCTCTGGCTCCTCCCATAGCAGCAGCACGGGAAAATCGCCGAGTAGATTTAGCAGTAGTTTGGCAAGCTTTGTCTAAGTTGCGATCGCAGCGTGATTTTGTGCTTGTAGAAGCCTTGGGAGGGTTAGGTTCGCCAATAACTGAGGAATTAACGGTAGCTGATTTGGCGGGGGAATGGTGTTTACCAACAGTATTGGTAGTACCAGTGAGATTAGGTGCGATCGCTCAAGCAGTGGCAAATGTGGCATTAGCTAGACAATCGCGCATCAATCTCAAAGGCATTGTTTTGAACTGCGTACAACCCCGAACAGATGCAGAAATAGCCGACTGGACACCATTTCAATTGATTCAATCACTCACTAACACGCCAGTTTTAGGCTGCTTACCCTATCTAGATAATCTGACTGATTTAGATAAACTTGCTCAAATAGCATCAGATTTAGATTGGGAAACACTAACACTTGAGAATGATTAAATTGGGGCAGGAGGCAGGGGGCAGGGAGCAGGGGAGCAGGGAGCAGGGGAGCAGAGGAAGGGAGTAAAACTTTTTTTATGAAAAGTAGCGGTGAAGCTTGGGATAAACCTAAGTGGAATCAGTAGGGGGGCATTGATAGCGCCTTTGAGAATCCGTTTCTGGATTGCTTAAGAATCCCCATCCGCCTATGCGGTGGGGAGTATCAAGGCTGATTTTCAGTCCTGCATTTTGTACCGTATCTAATTGAAAACTGCTGTATATCCCACGAACTCAATTAGGATACAGCAACATTTTTGAGGATAGTCATCGGCCCTTGGGTTTTGAGAATCTCCATTTCTGCTGCGTTTCGTACCAGCAGGGCACCAGCAAATCCTAATGAATTCACAGAGATGGATTGGAAATGCTCCTGCGATCGCGGTACTATTAACATCCATTCTCGTGTTGCTAGCAGATTGTAAGCACCAGATTGCTTGTCATCTAAACCTACAGCGTGACGCAAAGTGTGATAAATTTCCAGTGTTGCTTGGACCCCTGCAAATGGCGATCGCACCCAATTAGAATTTAATGGTGCGAAAGCATGTACAAAAGGAAGTTTTGCTAAAGTTGCGTTCGAGTTCTGAAATTGTGCTGATATTAGTAAAGGTTCAATCGGTATTTGCAACCCTGAAGGGGCAAGTGGTAGGGGTACTAATTGTAAGTGCTTGTGTCGCTGACTAGCACCTGCGATTTTGCTACTGTTGTAAAATGCTAAACCATCGAAATCAGCTAAACAGGCCCACATAGCCGTAAAATCTTCCAGAGTGAGTAAGCTTTCTTGTTCCTCGAAACCACGGGTGATGATTAGCAGATGATAATCTACAACATTGAATTTATTTAAAATACATACATGGGTATCGGAGATATCCGCCACAAATAAATCCTCTTCGTAGGGCAAAAAAGGATTAAACTCTTCACCAGAAGTAGCAGATTGTTTTTTCTGTTTATCCTTCGCTGCTTTTTTGCGATTCAGGTTAGACAAAATCCGCACCAAAAAGCGCACGCCATCCTGTTCAACAAATTCAAATTCTGTCGGAATTGAGAGTAGCGCCCCGCATTGCAAAGCATATTCAGTTCGTTCTTTAACACTTGTCCATAAAGTGTCAGGTTTAAGTAAGATTTCCCCCTGTGCCATTTTTATTCCTTCAGGCATGATGAAGAGTTCTGAGTGCTGAGTTGAAAGACCGCCCACAAGGGATCTTGCTCAAACCCAAGTACATAAATTACTGAGTAATTTTTAATTTACTCAGGACTCAGCAATGAGTTTGCTAAAGAGTACGCAGCGCTGTCCGTCTCTACGAATGACTATATTCCAATACGGTTCAATAAAATACCAAAGCTTTCACAACAATGCAATACCTTCGCAACAAAACTGTCACAAATTATATCTACATTAGTAATACATCTAAATATCTTTCCAGACAGCAATGCAAAACGAATCTCGCGACAGAGAACACCCATTAAATAGCATTTCACATAACACTGCTGATGCCAAATACCGTAATCAAGCACCCTGGAAAAAGGCTGCCGCCTCTCTATCGCTGGTGCTGCTGGGATCAGGTATGACATTAGCAGGTGGCTATATGGCTGGACATTCTCGGCAGATGTCTGAGAGTGCATCTAATTTGGCAGTTAGTCGAGTCAATGCCGCTTCTCCATTACCAGCCGCCACAGATCCTAATTTTGTAACACGGGTGGTGCAAAAGGTCGGGCCAGCAGTAGTACGGATTAACTCTTCCCGAACGGTAAGAAGTCGGATACCAGATGAATTCAACGATCCGTTTTTTCGCCGCTTTTTTGGTTCCCAACTGCCACAATCAGGAGAAAGGGTACAACGGGGTACTGGTTCAGGTTTTCTCATCAGTGCCGATGGTCGGATTCTCACTAACGCCCATGTCATAGATGGTGCTGATACAGTGACAGTAACACTCAAAGATGGGCGTACCTTGGAAGGTAAGGTGTTAGGAAAAGATGAATTAACCGATGTCGCTGTTGTTAAGATTCAGGCAGAAAATCTACCTTCAGTAGCTTTAGGGAACTCAGATCAACTGCAACCGGGAGAATGGGCGATCGCGATCGGCAACCCCCTTGGACTAGATAATACAGTAACTACCGGAATCATCAGTGCCACCGGACGCAGTAGCAATCTAATCGGTGCTGCCGATAAGCGAGTAGAGTATATTCAAACTGATGCAGCGATTAATCCTGGTAACTCCGGCGGTCCCCTGCTAAATTCTCGTGGGGAGGTAATTGCCATGAATACAGCTATAATCCAAGGGGCACAAGGATTAGGCTTTGCTATTCCCATCAACACAGTACAACGCATTTCCAGCCAACTTATCGCTACAGGCAAAGTAGAACATCCTTATCTGGGAATTCAGATGATGGGGTTAACGCCTCAACTAAAACAAAATATCAACTCAGATCCCAATAGCGGTTTGAGTGTAAATGAAGATAAAGGTGTATTAGTTGTGAAAGTTGTGCCAAATTCGCCAGCCGCTAAAGCAGGGATACGTGCTGGTGATGTGATCCAAACCCTTGGTGGTCAAGCAGTCACAGATGCCAGCAGTGTCCAAAAAGCAGTAGAAAATAGCCAAGTCGGGGGCGATTTACGTATGGAATTACGTCGCAATGGGCAGAGTCTTAACATAGCTGTGCAACCTGGTGCTTTCCCCACGCAAGTGCAATAAAAGTTTTGCTATCAAAAGTCAATTTTCTGGGATGGGTGTTTTACCCGTCCCTTTTTTTCTGGTGGCAAAATTTAGTTGCAGTAACCGTATAGCGTTTCCTAATCACATGAGGTACATCTTAGCCCCCTCCTTGCTTGCGGGGAGGGGTTGGGGGTGGGGTTCTTGTACCTCACTCAACCGATAACCGCTATATTGCAGTCAGATAAACACTGCCACAAACATCAAAATCGAAGTTTTCGATATTAGCAGTTCTACCTTCTAAAAATAGTTTTATTCAATAGCGAGTCATGTTTACAATTTTTATCCATGACATTAGTCACGGTTTAACTAATGACCTTTCTCACTAGTGTATAGCTCTTTTAAACCCTAATATTTATTTGTCAAAGAGATTAATATTTGGGCAATTATTCATCTCTTTGATGTCAATTTCATAAAAGGGAAGTTTGCGAATGAGTATTAAAAGAATGCTTGCTAGTGCAGCGCTGATTTTACCAATTGCTGTTACCTTTATTCCTTTTCAAGCCGATGCTCAGATCAGACGACCAGTTAGGCGATCGGCTCCAGTTAGAGTAATCAGAAGACCAGTGCGAGTTAGGGTTCGTACCCCTGTTCAAGCGAGAAGGAGAATAGTGGTTCCTGGACGTTGGGTGCAAACAAATCGTGGTCGCCGCTGGATACCTGCTCGCTCTGTATATAGATAAGAAGTCTTACAATTGCAAAAAATATTGCCCATCAATATTTTTTGCAGATTTCTTTTTTCATAGCTTTAGTTAGTGTTTAAAAATCCCCTTTAGAAATATTCTAAAGGGGAATTATTTCACTTTTACAATAAATAGTTAGGCATAATTAAACATACAAAAAAATCCTAGTTTGTAGTGAGCGATTTATCGCTTCTTCGCATTTATCAGGACTTTAGTCCTGACTACAAACTTTAATTTATTTATGCCTAGCAATAAGTTGCAACTGAATTTTAAGCTAGAGCTACTGCTGGTTGCTGCCAGCGTCCTACCGCTTTACCAATTACTGCCAATTCTTGCATCAAGTTATCGAAACGGTCTGGTGTCAGAGATTGGGGCCCATCGGATAAAGCTTTGGCAGGATTAGGGTGAACCTCTATCATCAGGGAATCTGTGCCAGCTGCGATCGCAGCCATTGCCATTGAAGGCACAAATTCAGACCAACCTACGCCGTGGCTGGGGTCAATCATAATTGGCAGGTGAGTCAGTTTTCGCAACACTGGCACTACCGATAAATCCAGTGTATTTCGTGTATATTGACGGTCAAAGGTGCGTATTCCTCTTTCACACAAAATTACATTGGGATTGCCAGATGCCAGAATATACTCGGCTGCCATCAACCAATCTTCAATAGTCGCTGCCATTCCCCGCTTCAAGAGAACTGGTTTCGGCTGCGCTCCCACTTTTTTGAGCAAGGAGAAATTCTGCATATTTCTTGCTCCCACCTGAATCACATCAGCAACTTCGGCAATTTTATCCAGGTCTGCCGCATCCATCACTTCTGTAATAATCCCAAGTCCGCTGACTTCCCGCGCCCTCGCTAACAAATCCAAAGCACTCTCGCCGTGTCCTTGGAAGGCATAAGGTGAAGTCCGGGGTTTGTATGCCCCTCCGCGCAAAAATGCGGCTCCAGCAGCCTTGACGCGCCGCGCCGTCTCTACAATCATTTCTTCATTTTCTACGGAGCAGGGGCCAGCAACGACTACCAAAGGCTGATGTTCGCCAAATACTACCGCTCCATCAGGAGTATTAACCACCACATCTGACGCTTCGCCGTGGCGGTACTGACGGCTAGCTCGTTTGTAAGGCTGCTCTACCCGTAACACCTGCTCAATCCAGGGGCTAAGTTCCTGAATTTGTAGCGGATCTAAGCTGGCGGTTTCACCTACTAGACCAATAACCACTTTGTGTTGACCTACAATTTTTTCTGGAGTTAGTCCCCAACTGGTTAGTTCCTCATCAATACGGTTTATTTCCGCCTCTGGGGAACCACTTTTCATTACTATAATCATCTGAAAGTTCCTGATTAATTAATTGAGTAAAATTTTCTGTAAATAGGCTAACTTTATTGTTACCTATTAGCCTAATTACAAATAGTTAAAAATAAAATTTGTTTACAAAATGAATAGACAAAATGTAGCGCTCAGTCAGTATTTTTACTGCTAAATAACTACATATTGAGTATCACAAGTATGATGTAATTTTAATTACAATGTTGAAGTGATAAAATTTCAACTTCAACATTAACTTTTTCATTTACCCAATATCACAGTTACTTAATACCTGAGCGCCGTTCATTATAAGTTTTTTTGCCGAGTTTCGCGCCAAGCTGCCACCATTCGTCCCAAATTGGTGTTGAACTCACCCAAACCCAACAAACTTCCGACTTTTTCTTCATCCCAAGAGGCAGAGAGAACGCCATAAGTTATCCCTAAAACCCCCAAACCAAATAATCCCATATTCACCAATAACACGGCGATGGGAGGTAGTCGGATATCAGAGTAGGCAGCAAGCAGATAGCTAGCAACCAAGGCGCTAATGCCCAAAGCTGTTGGTACACCAGAGAACCCAGCTACCCGTCGGATCATCCTCTGGCTGACAACTTGGGGAATTGCCATCTCTTGTTTGGTGTAAACCACTTTTTTATCAGCCTGTTTGACGGATTCTTGGGGCTGTGCTGCTGGTTTACTTTGAGTTTTTGCGGGTTTTTGGCGCTTTTTGTTCGGTTCAAAGGGCAAACGACTGCGTTCAGATTCTTCAGCAGACATAAGCGGTAGTCCTATCCACGAATACCGAGACGAGCAATCAAAGCTTGATATTTTTCACGGCTTTCTTGCGATATGTAAGCTAGAAGACGCTTGCGCTGTCCGATTAGCTTTAACAGTCCCCGCCGAGAAGAATGGTCTTTTTTATTTGCCTGGAGATGTTCGCTGAGGCGGTTAATGCGCTCAGTTAGCATGGCAACTTGGACATCGGCCGAGCCAGTGTCAGTTTCGTGAACTTGGTAGTTGGAGATTATTTCTTGTTTCCGCAGTTGCGTGAGGGCCATGGTCGATTCAGTTTCTAGTTTTTCTAAATGTATGCAGCAGTCTCCTATAATATCACAGCCCTCAAGCTGGATGTGGAATGACCCTTGAAGTAATATTTGTCCTTTTTGATACTAGTTTTTAGAGGATAGCTCTCAGTAGACTTCGTTCCAATCCCTGATAGGGATTTTAGTTGATTGCGATTTAGGAGATAATTATGGGAAGTGCTACAAGTGGCCGTTTCAATCCCTAATAGGGATTTTAGTTGATTGCGATATCTCGCGGATTGTCACTGAGTTTTATAAATGTTTCAATCCCTAATAGGGATTTTAGTTGATTGCGATGCTAGGAGCGCTTGACCAGCACTTACAAGATGGTGGTAGTTTCAATCCCTAATAGGGATTTTAGTTGATTGCGATCCACCTCTAGCAATACTGGAAGTAGCGAAAGTTTTAAGTTTCAATCCCTAATAGGGATTTTAGTTGATTGCGATAACCTTTTCAAGCGTCAATGCGTTTATTGTGCTGTGGTTTCAATCCCTAATAGGGATTTTAGTTGATTGCGATCACTCTTTAATATGTCGGACATATTACAAATCTGTTTCAATCCCTAATAGGGATTTTAGTTGATTGCGATTTAGGTTGTTGCATTATTTTAAATATTTATGTACTCGGGTTTCAATCCCTAATAGGGATTTTAGTTGATTGCGATTTTCTAGTAAATCTAGATTTGCCGCTTTTTCTAATGGTTTCAATCCCTAATAGGGATTTTAGTTGATTGCGATTACACCGTTAATAACACCTTCGTTTAAGAGTTCAATGTTTCAATCCCTAATAGGGATTTTAGTTGATTGCGATGTGTAAGGGTTTAAGGCACTTTTAAGCCTGAAGTTTCAATCCCTAATAGGGATTTTAGTTGATTGCGATCTGAGACTTCCTGCAAGCATCGTTAAGGCTTGTGTGTTTCAATCCCTAATAGGGATTTTAGTTGATTGCGATCGAAGCGGCGAATCTAAAAGCAGGGGCAGCACAGGTGTTTCAATCCCTAATAGGGATTTTAGTTGATTGCGATAAGATCCAGCGCGATCGCTCCCAGAAGATGGGGAAAGTTTCAATCCCTAATAGGGATTTTAGTTGATTGCGATAATGCCAGTTACAATCAAATGATTCTAACTACGTTTCAATCCCTAATAGGGATTTTAGTTGATTGCGATGCAGCGGTGAAGGCGTGGGGTGAAGCTGGCAGTAGTTTCAATCCCTAATAGGGATTTTAGTTGATTGCGATCCAACCGTAGTGTTGTAGCGGGTTCATTTGTAAAGTTTCAATCCCTAATAGGGATTTTAGTTGATTGCGATTGCCAAATTCTCCCCCTCCTTGTATTGTGTACTTAGTTTCAATCCCTAATAGGGATTTTAGTTGATTGCGATCAGTTAAACTAACAACATCACGAAATCCCTGATAAGTTTCAATCCCTAATAGGGATTTTAGTTGATTGCGATCGCAGGTCTCTAAAAGGCTTGTGTTATTTGGTTTTCAAGGTTCAATAGCGCGAATGCAAAAATCATAACATAAGGAGTGGCGATTGTGCTAACTGTAAATAGCTGAAAGTCAGTCTACATAAGGTGCGCGGATGGCTTCAAGATACTAAAGCCGTCAAATCCTTGCATATACGGCAATTCAGCTATTTTTGTATTCACCCCTTTCCCAACACCTATCCATCCGCGCATCTAGCGAAAAAACTAATCTGATTGGAAAGCTGTTTCTGTTTACTTACATATATCCTATTCGATTAGGTCAGCCGACTTTAGGGTGATGCCTACGCTTACGCAATTCCAGCATCCCCATAACTAATCCTTATTTGGCAACGTCTTCAAAATCTGTTATCGCATATGCAAATTCTCTAAAAGCTGTTTTAATTAGAACCTCTTTTGTTCCTCTTTCTAGAGAAGAGTTGCGTATGAGGTCTGTTAATTCTATGAATAACAGAGAAAACATAAAACGATCTTGGCGGTCAACTTGTTTCAAACAAGACGATATAAACTGATAAAGCTCTGTTTTTCTGGGTTTGGTTTGTTCATCCCATATTTGCAAGCCAAGCCGAAAAGTTCTCAAGCGGATTTCATTGGTGTTGAAGGACGCGTCTTTGTAGCGGACTGATACGCGTTGGGGTAGTTCCATGAGTTTTAGCTATACATATTCAACGTAAAGTAATTATTCACTTATATTTTGGCTCAACCGGAAAAATCTGATATTTTGCACCAATGGCAACAGCCGCCAGATGTTAGAAACCAATGACTGGTATGGAATATAGAGAGTTATGTAGGGTAGTACAGCAGTTCTACCCTACGATCGCCAATTTAGAGGATACCCCAGAAATGGAGTAGCCCTTGACCAGAAAAAGCTTCAATCAAAATCGCAGATACAAAACCAATCATTGCAAGACGACCGTTCCAATTTTCACTCTGAGGAGTGAAGCCAAAACGCACAGCATTAGGATCTTCTGAAACAATAGACGCAGAATTCTTAAAATCTGACATGAGCATAACTCCAAGGTTAAAGTGTTGTAGCAGTTGTAACTGTCTGTAAAGTAATGTAACAGATGTTTAACAAAATGCAAGATTGAATGAATTAAGACTTACTCTCTACAAATTCTTTGTCTACGAAACGCTGCGTGATGTTGATGATGGCAGCGAATTGATGCGACAAGATTGGACTATTAGCTTGAGTATAGATAATGATTTTGGCGATTTTTGATGGTTAAAGCGCTTTTCAAATGCATAGATTTTTCTCCTAAGGGACTTCCAAGAAATAAATTATCCATTTTGTGGGGTGGGCAACATGAGCGCCCTAAATCTGGGACGGGTGGGGACACCCATCCCACAAGAAAATTTGGGATATTTTTTTAACTAGAAGTCCCTTAAAGTTACGCCGGATAAATCCGTAATCTTCTATTTGGTTCTTCGCCAAAACTATGCGACTTGAGGCGATAATGTTCTACCAACTCATGTTGCATTTTGCGGACTTGGGGAGAACGCGGCAATAACTCGACTGGCTGTCCTTTAGGAATCACAATTTGCTCAACGGCAAGTCTAGCTTCTTCTAAGGCATCCATCTCATCATCGCTACCATTGTGCAAAAACAATTGTAGTTCTCTATCATCGGCCATCTCTGGGTCGTCGATGTTTAGCAACCGCCGCAAACCACGGGTAATTTGGGGAATGGTGCTGGACTTAATCATGTGGATGGGTACATGACGAGCTTTGGCCATTTGGCGTAATTTGGCGTGGTTTTTGACGTGCGATCGCAGTGCTAAAATGGCATCAGCACTATCTATATCTTTTGTCAATACTACGGGCAAAGTTAGTACGCTAATCACCTGTTCTAGTTGGTGGCGGCTAACCCCATAAGGGTAAACGTGCAATGGCAAATCTTCACCATTGGGCCCTGGCACTCTTGTAGCAGCATCAAAATCAATGCTTTCAGAATAATTGAAGGATTCATCCAGTAAACGGTCAAACTCGCTGCGCCCAGTTACCCGCTCTACAGGCAATTGGGGTAGTGCAACCATTTGTCCAGATGAACGCCAGCCATTAGACGGTCGCGCGGCAGGGAAAGAATCCTCCACTGTTCCTAGCTGTCCACCACGACCGTTGACAACAGCTAACTGACGTGTAACCGCAATTTTGCCGTGGTCATCAACGGTTCTCGTTTGTGGAGTAGGTTGACGCCCCCGCAACAGATTATCTACGGTGTCAGCAACACTTTCGTGTACTGTCCAGCGTTGGCGTTCTAACATTTCCACCGCAATTTCAAAGGTAGGCGGGGCTTTGCGCTCCAAAACGGTCTTTTGAGAGCCTCGCCGTCTGGCTTCATCATCTCCCAAGGTCACAGCTTGGATACCCCCAACTAAATCAGCTAGGGTGGGGTTTTTAATCAGGTTTTCGATCTGATTCCCGTGGGCAGTACCTACCAACTGTACGCCCCGTTCCGCAATGGTACGAGCCGCTAAAGCTTCCAGTTCCGTGCCAATTTCATCAATGACAATGACCTCTGGCATGTGGTTTTCCACTGCCTCAATCATCACCTGATGCTGTTCGTTTGGATGAGCCACTTGCATCCGCCGAGCGCGACCAATGGCGGGGTGGGCAACATCACCATCCCCAGCGATTTCGTTGGAGGTGTCAATAATCACCACTCGCTTATGCAGATCGTCCGCTAAAACACGGGCAATTTCCCGTAAGGCAGTAGTTTTACCCACGCCTGGACGCCCCAGCATGAGAATCGATTTACCAGTTTCTACCAAGTCGCGGATCATGCCAATGGTTCCGAATACGGCTCGACCAACGCGACAGGTCAAGCCAATAATCTTACCAGTGCGGTTGCGAATAGCGCTGATCCGATGCAAAGTTTGCTCAATTCCTGCCCGATTATCTCCGCCAAAGATTCCGACTCGTTGAATGCAATCATCTATTTGTTCTTGAGTAACGGGTACTTCGCTCAAATACTCAGCTTGATTAGGAAAGCGAGCTTCTGGGCGACGACCCAAATCCAAGACCACTTCTACTAAACTATCTCGTTTGGGATGACTCTCTAGTACTTGTTGCAGGTCTTGGGGCAAAATGTCTAATAACTTTTGGAGATCGTCTGTAATCGTCATGCGTTCTATGGTGACGTTTTTAGAGATAGCGAGGACATTTGCGTGCAGGAGAAACCGCCCTGGGGATTTTTCCAAACGAGCAATTAACGCTCCTGCTGTGACTTGATCTGGGAAACGAGAGAATGGGCAAGTTCTACAGCTTGCCAAAGCAATACTTCATCTTCTTCTAGGCGAACAGTCGCCTTCATATTGGTGTTACTTACCTCCTTATTCTCTAACTGTTCGAGAATTGGTGACAGCAGTACGCGGGCGTAGCTACCGTAGGCGACCCCGGCGATGGAGGCGGAGGGGCAGAGGGGCAGAGGGGCAGAGGGACAGAGGGGCAGAGGGGCAGAAAATTCTCGCTTCTCCCCTGCTCCCCTGCTCCCCTGCTCCCCTGCTCTTTTCAGCAGTCCCATTGCCTTTAACTTAGCAACAGTATACTTATTTGTGCCGCCTGCTAACTGCACATATCCCGGTAACTTAGCTGCCAAAACTTTTTGCCCTAATTTCACCGCAGCTATTGTGGTGCCATCGCCAATATCACCACTCATCGGACGACCATCGGTTTGCCAAATTAAAGCACTTTTGAGTGGGGCAATCAGGTTATACAGCGCTCTCAAGTAGTCAATCATCCCTTCGCCATCAGGACAGCTGATTGCTAGTAACTTTAGTTGATCGGCCCACGGTGAAATTGCTTGCCACAATCGCTCAAATTCTGCCAACCGCCCGACTTGTGTATGGATTTCTACGGCATCTACTCCCGTTGACATTACCAATGGCGCGATCGCTCTCGGCGTTGTCACGTATGAAGCTGTATAAATTATACCATAAGGACAAATTGGTATGCAACGACCGCAGCCATAACACTTTTCGGATACTACTCCTGAAAAATCTTCTTTGATACTGTCAAACACGATCGCTTGTGCTGGACAAATCTGTTCACAGGGTCTAGGGCAGTCTGTAGGACACTCATGAGGATTAAATTCTGCTTTGCGAAAATGGGGGTCTTCTCCATCATTTAGGCTGACCATCAAAAAAGGTAAATTGCCTTTGTAGTCAAAGCCTCGCTTTTGGGCATCCTTAGCCATAGATTTGGCTGCTTGTAGCCCTGATTGCGCTGCTGCAATTACTGCTGGGTCAGCTGCAACATCTATGCAGTCAGCGCCCGCCAAAGTATAGGCTAACGTTAAACTTCTGACTGCTAACAAATGCTGGAAGCTGGCTCCGCAGATCAGCTTGAACCAGTCACCTTGTTTGAGAGATTGTAAAGGGGCGAACAGATCAGTCACTATTCTATTATGCGTTTATACGACTAAAAATAGTAGTCCGCGATCGAGAAAAAGTCCGAATTTGCTGATTTAGGGTTTATCGAGTTAGGAGTTAGGGAGTTAGGAGTTTGGAGTTTGGAGTTTGGAGTTTGGAGTTTGGAGTTTGGAGTTTGGAGTTTGGAGTTTGGAGTTTTGTTGATCTCCCCCTGCTCCCCTATCTCCCCACTCCCGCAGCTGTCTTAGGAGGCCGACAACATGACAACTGTATTTTTTGTAGAAGACTCTGCTGAAGATAGAGCTTTGTATCGACGCTTCTTAGAGCGGGACGATCGCTACACTTATGATATTTATGAATTTGAGTCTGGAAATAAGGCCTTACAAGCTTGTCAAGCAAAAATACCAGATGTGATTTTGTTGGACTATCGATTACCAGATTTAGACGGGCTGGAATTTCTCACTCAGCTACAGAGGCAAACTTATAACAACCAAACTTCAGTAATTATATTGACTGGACAGGGAGACGAAACGATCGCAGTCCAAGCGATCAAGAGTGGGGCGCAAGATTATCTAGTCAAGGGAAAATTGACCTCTGATAATTTACGTCGAGCGGTTCATGGGGCGTTCGAGCAGATGCAGCTAATGCGGCAGCTAAAACAACAACAGGAAAAACAAAAGTTAGTAGGAGCGATCGCTCTTAATATTCGCCAATCGTTGAAGCTTGAAGATATCCTTGCCACGAGTGTTCAAGAAGTCCGCCAATTACTGGGTGCCGATCGAGTACTGCTGTATCAATTTACGCCACAAATGCGGGGTAACATCGTCGCGGAGTCGGTATTACCCCAATGGACACCAATCTTAGGACTGGAGATTGAAGATACCTGTTTTCAGGAAAATCAGGGAGGAAAATATCGCCGAGGAAAAATTTGGGCAGCCACAAACATCTACGAAGCAGGTTTAAGTGATTGCCATATTCAACTTTTGGAACAGTTTCAGGTGAAGGCGAATTTAGTTGTCCCGATTTTGTTAGAGAGCAAGGAGACTCAAACAGTTGAACTTTGGGGACTATTTATAGCACATCAATGTTCTGCCCCGCGACAATGGCAAAAATTTGAGGTGGAATTGCTCAAGCAACTGACGGTGCAACTAGCGATCGCTATCCAACAAGCCGAACTCTACCACAATCTCCAAACCCTCAACACCGAGTTAGAAGCCAAAGTAAAGGAGCGCACTGCCAAGTTGCACCAAAGCGATCGCCGTTTTTGCGCCATCTTCAATAACACTTTCCAGTTCATAGGACTGCTAACGCCAGATGGCATTTTACTGGAGGCGAACCAGACGGCGCTAAATTTTGCCGGACTGAAGCTTAAAAATGTTATCAATCGCCCTTTTTGGGAAGCACACTGGTGGACGATTTCACCGCAAACTCAAGCAGAATTAAAACAAGCGATCGCTCGTGCAGCTCAAGGAGAGTTTATCCGCTATGAAGTTGATGTTCTCGGTGCAAATAATCAGGTAGCAACAATCGATTTTTCACTCCGTCCGGTTTTAAACGAGACAGGTCAAGTTGTTTTGTTGATTCCAGAAGGGCGAGATATTACCGAACTCAAACAGGCTAAAGAAAAACTCCAACAAAGTGAAGCACTGCTAGCCACTACTCAACAAATCGCCCATGTAGGCAGTTGGGAATTGAATTTAGAAACCAAAAAGCGCTCCTGGTCAATGGAAACCTTTCGCATCTCTGGTCTAAATCCCACTCAAGGCGAACCCGACCAAGCGGAATTTCTCCAAATAATTCATCCCGATGATCGCGCCTTGGTCAAGGCCCAACTCGAAAAGATGATGTCTACCAAGGGCAACGCCTACGCCCCAATAACACCTTTCAATCTTGAGTATCGAATTATCCGACCTGATGGTTCGGTGCGGTACGTTGAGTCGAAAGCAGAGATAGCTTATGACGCTCAAGGGCAGCCATTTAAGCTATTGGGAGCGGTTATAGATATTACAGAACGCAAACAAACCGAGTTAGAAATCATCCGTAGTCGTGACCTGCTAGAAGCTGTTTATAACGAATCCGCTGATGCACTTTTTTTGGTAGATGTCAAAACATTACTGATCGCTGACTGTAACGATCGAGCAGTGGAGCTATTTGCAGCCTCTAGTAAAGCCGAATTAATTAACATTAAAGGTAACACTCTGCAAAAACAACCGTTCACTTCCGATGAGATTGCCACCTTTATGGAAGAAATTAACCAGCAAGGGTTTTGGAGTCGAGAAGTTGAATACATGACTAAGCAGGGCAATTTATTTTGGGGAAGCATCGCAGCCAAACAAATTACGGTCGCTGGTACTGTGATGCAACTAGTACGAATCACGGATATTACTGCCCGGAAGTATGGTGAACAAGAGCAGCAACGGGCAGAAATAGCTCTCCGAGAAAGCGAGGAACGACTACAATTAGCCCTTGAGGCTTCTGGGGATGGTTTGTGGGACTGGAATATTTTGACTGGAGAGGTGTATTACAGCCCTCGCTATTTAGAAATGCTGGGATACCGCTTTGACGAACTCCCACAGAATTTCAGTACTTGGAAGCGATTAGCTCATCCAGACGATCTACCTTGGGTGGAGAAAATCTTAACAGATCACCTCAAGGATAGTTCAACACCGTACAAATTTGACTATCGACTCCAAACTAAGTCAGGCGAATGCAAATGGATTGCCAACTACGGCAAGGTTGTGATGCGAGATGTAAATGGTGATCCTCTGCGAATGACTGGTACTCATCGGGATATCAGCGAGCAACAAGCTGCGCTACGCGAACACAAACAAGCCGAAGCAGCCTTAGCCAAAAGTGAAGAACAACTGAGACTAACGTTGGAATTTAATCACATCGGTCTTTGGGACTGGAATGTTCAAACAGGCGAAGTTATCTGGAACGACAACCATTATCGTTTGTTAGGTTTAGAGCCAGAAATATCAGCAGCCAGCTATCAATTATGGCGCGATCGCGTGCATCCAGAGGATGTTGACCGAATCGAACAGGCTGTATCAAATGCACTGGCACAACATATTAATTTTCAAGGTGAATATCGAGTGATTTTTCCCGATGGCAGGGTTCACTGGCTCACGGGGAAAGGACGTGGCGTTTACAACGAAGCAGGCGAATCTGTACGGATGCTGGGAGTAATTATTGATATAAGTGAACGGAAACAAGCAGAAGCAGCTTTGCAAGAAAGTGAAGCCCGATTCCAGGCATTTATGAACAACAGCCCAGTGCTAGCTTGGATAACTGATACAGATGGGCGTGTACTTTACTTAAATCAAACATACCTGCGGACATTTAAATTACTACCCGAACAGGTGATTGGGCAATCTATTTCTGACCTCTACCCAGATGAAATTGCTCGGCAGCATTTCGATCACATTCGCACAGTCATAGAGACAAATCAGGTAATTGAGGCAATTGAGGTTGCTCCTCGACCAGACGGTTCCCTTGGTGAGTTCTTGGTATACAAATTCCCGATTCTCGGATTGTCTGCCCAAAAGCTAGTGGGTAGGGTGGCAATTGACATCACAGAACGCAAGATTCTAGAGCGAGAACTAGCTCACAAGCAAAAGTTATTGGATACCTTCATCAATAATGCGCCTGTTGGGATAACCATTCTCGATCAGGAACTGCGTTATTCATTGATTAATGAAGCATTAGCAGAAATTAATGGCATTCCCGCAGCAGAGCATATTGGCAAGACAACGTGGGAGATTGTCCCTGATATAGCACGGAACCAAGATCAAGCCTTTCGACAGGTCTTAACAACGGGTGAACCGATTCTGGATTTGGAAGTCAGGGGAGAAACCCCAAAATTTCCGGGTGTAATTAGGACTTGGCTAGCTTCCTATTTTCCAATTCAGTCTGAAGCTGATGAACCTATGAGCATGGGCATTGTAGTAGTTGAAATCAGCGATCGCAAACGCGCTGAACAAATGTTAGAGTTACAGGCAGTTATTACCCGCAACATGGCTGAGGGAATTTGCCTAGTTCGTGCTACAGATGGCGTGTTTGTCTACGCCAATCCTAAATTCTACCAGATGTTTGGCTATGAGCCTGGTGAATTAATCGGTCAGCATGTGTCAATTGTCAACTACGGTGATAAGCATCATACACCTAAAGATGTTAGTCAGGCGATTTGTGCTGCTATTTTGGAACACCGTGAAGCAATTTATGAAGTCCACAATATTAAAAAAGATGGCACTCCATTCTGGTGTAGCGCTACCGCTTCCGTTTTTGAACATCCTGAGTATGGAAGCGTCCTTGTGGCTATCCAACAAGATATCACCGAGCAAAAGCAAGCGGAGGAAAAAATCAAAGCCTCTCTAAAAGAAAAAGAGGTATTACTCAAAGAAATTCATCATCGTGTTAAGAACAATTTAGGAATTGTCAGCAGTTTGCTACAAATGCAATGCAGACGAACACAAGATCCTGTGGTAACAGCTATTTTGCGCGATAGCCAAAACCGCATTGCTTCTATTGCCCTAGTTCATGAAAAACTATACCGTTCTGAAGACCTCGCTGATATTGATTTCGCTCAATACATTCCAGATTTAACAACTCATTTATTTGATTCCTATAATGTCAGTTCCAGCCAGATTAAACTAAATATTCAAGTTGATAATGCTAGCCTAGACATCGAAACCGCCATTCCTTGCGGCTTAATTATCAATGAACTAGTTTCCAATGCATTGAAATACGCCTTTGTTGGTAATATTGAGGGCAAAATTGAGGTTAAGTTTTATCAAGAATCCGAATCTACTTTGACACTCATTATTAGAGATAATGGTGTTGGCTTACCTGAAAACTTTGATAGTAAGAAAACTAAGACAATAGGCATAACACTTGTCCAGGGTTTAGTCAAGCAGCTAAGAGGAAAACTTGAAATTGACTCTCAACAGGGAACAGAGTTCAAAATTACTTTTACAAACAGCCGGACATGAACATAATTGACATCTCATCAAACACGCAGACAAAAGAGACAGTTCGAGTCCTTGTTGTTGAAGATGAATATATCCTTGCTATCAACTTACAAGAAACTTTAGAGTCTTTAGGATATGTTGTTTTAGATATTGCCGATTCTGCCGAAGAAGCAATTGCAAAAGCAACGGAATTACGCCCAAACTTGATTTTGATGGATATCAGGTTACGGGGTGAAATGGACGGCATCCAGGCAGCGGAGCAAATTTGGCATCATTTGCAGATTCCGATTATCTACGTCACCGGGCACTCTGATAAAAGCACTGTCGAACGAGCAACTCTGACATCCCCCTTTGGATATATTCTCAAACCCATTAAAGAACAAGAACTTTACGTTGCCATTCAAAGCGCCTTAAATCGCTACGATCGCGATCAATTTTTAAGTTCTGTGCTTCGAGGAATGGGCGATGGGGTAATTGTAGTTGATACTGAATTAAATATTAAATACATCAATCAGGTAGCTGAAACCCTAACAGGGTGGCAATGGAATGAAGCTAAAGACAAGACGTTAACTGAAGTTATCAAAATCATTGATGAACAAACTCAGCTACCGATAGAAAATCCAATCATCGCAGCCCTCCAACAAGAAACTACTATATATTTAGGCGGTGGCGTCCTACTAGTTGCTAGAGACGGGATAACTATACCAATAGCTGATAGCGCTACTCCCCTGAGAAATAGCAGTGGTGTAATTACAGGAGCCGTATTTGTTTTGCGAGATGACACGCAACGACGATTAACCGAAGAACGTAATCTCGCAGCTGAACGTGCCCAACAACTAGAAATTCGTGTGGCAGAACTTCAACGCCTGAACCAATTAAAAGAGGATTTTCTGGCAACCACTTCTCATGAAATGCGAACGCCCTTGTCAAACATCAAAATGGCAATCTCTGTGCTAGAAAATATTCTCGATCAACAGGGTATCTTAAATTCAAACACACTTTCTCCATCTGAATCTGTAGCCCGCTATTTAGGTATTGTGCGCGAACAGTGCGAACAAGAACTGGATTTGGTAGACAATTTGCTGCATCTACGAATGATTGATGCAGATGTCTATCCATTGGAATTAACATCAATTCAACTCCAAAACTGGCTGCCTCACATTGCCGAGTATTTTCAAGAACGCGCTAAAGCTAGAGAACAGTCTTTGCAAGTTAGTGTTTCTCCAAATTTACCACCTTTAGTTTCAGACTTGGCTAGCCTGACTGAAATTGTCTCAGAATTACTCAACAATGCTTGTAAATACACTCCGCCTGATGGACAGATTGTGTTAAAAGTTCAGCTAATTTATATCACAAAAAGTCCGAGCTATGAGGATGCTAAATCAGGTGTATTACATAATTTTCAAGTTCCTTATTTTCAAATCACAATTAGCAATTCTGGGGTGATAATTCTGAAAAAAGAACAATCTCGAATTTTTGAGCCGTTTTACCGGATTCCTGAAAACGATGCCTACGGCAACCCGAAACGGGAACGCTGGCAACAGAGCGGCACAGGATTAGGTTTAACATTAGTTAAGAAGTTAATAGAATATCTCCAAGGCACGATTGAAGTTACCAGTTCTCAGGGCTGGACAACGTTTACAGTTCAACTGCCTTTAAGTTTGTAATGGTATTTGTCATTTGTCATTAGACGTTGGTTATTAATGCTTCCTGCCACCCTCACCTTCCGAAAAAGTTCAAACTACGCCAAAATCTAAATAAACGCGATCGCATCTTACCGACAATGCAGATTACCCAAAGTCTCCATACAGCGATTCTTGTGACTGACTTAGAACGCTCTGAATATTTTTATGGCAAAGTATTGGGATTATCCAAAATAGATCGTTCCCTAAACTACCCTGGTGCATGGTATCAAGTCGGTGACTATCAAATTCACCTGATAGTTGCAACCAATGTCCCCACGGAAAACCCAAACGAAAAATGGGGACGTAATCCCCATGTCGCCTTCACAGTAATTGACTTAGACGCCGCCAAACAGGAATTTCTCAATCATAATTATCCCATTCAAGCTAGCGCCTCTGGTCGCGCTGCCCTGTTCACTCAAGACCCAGATGGGAATGTTATCGAGTTGAGTCAGCAGTAGACCTTTTGCAAAAGTGCTTTTTGCAAGAGAGGGGAAAAGGGTAAAGGTTAAAGGGGAAAGGGAAAATAACAAACCTTTCCCCTGCCCCTTATCCCGACAAATGCCAAGAAGTCTAGTGAGGAGTGAAGAAGGGAATAGGGTACAGGTTACAGGGTACAAATTATTTTCTATCACCTTTCCCCTTTCCCCTTTCCCCTTTCCCCTTTCCCCTTTCCCCTATTCTGGTAATTTATATTGTCCAACAATACGCTTGGCAAACTCTGGAACGTGCGCTTCTAATTTCTCTGGATGATTGCGCTTCACATATAAATAATTCCGAGTAAAGTGAGAATCAATGGAAAATCGCGCATATTCTAGACCCTTGGGGCCGATTTTTTCGATTACCACACCCATCAGTTTTGCTGCCCACATCGGCAGAGTTACGCCTTTATCGTAAGCGGGAATACTTTGTTGTACGGCTTCTTTCCGGTTGCCTTTAGACGTTACTGGTTGGGTATCTAACTGGTCTTTCACTAAATCCAGCATTTCCTTACCAGTATCATTTCTAACTACAATCCATTGCCAACCGAAGGGTGCGCCCATGTAACCAACAACTAAGTCGGCTAGGGAGTTGACGTAATCAAAGCAACTCATACAGGATGGGGCAAAGACATCTTTGAGTTTGTTGGTCTTCAAGCCAAAGAAAGGCACTGTTTCTGATGATCCATCTTCATGTTTGAAGTGAACCCGAAAGTCTTGCATAAATTCGTAATGCACAACTGTGTCAGGCGATCGGCTGGTGGTTTCTAAGAATTTTTGCAATCCGGCGCGGTTAACGTTATCTACGCAGGGCGTACCTAAAACATACAGCTTTTCTAAACCAAGTTGTTTTTCTACGGCTCGTAATGCCTGGATTTGGCAACCAACACCAATTACCAACAGCCGCTTCATCCCCGATTTTTCCACCTGTTCTAATATGGAAAGGTTTGGAGAAAGGGTTGGTTTATTTACCCGCGCTGCTAGTATTTCTTCTGGGGTACGGGCGATGACGGGCATGGGTTGAAAGCGGTCTTCTTTGGTGTTTTGCACGCAGACGACACCTTCAACTAAGCCGCGATTAAGCATTTCAATGGCAATGCTGCTCACAATACCTGTCCATTGTGCGCCTTCGATGGGCTGCTGTTTCTTCGCAGCTATCATGTCTTGATGAACACCAAAGTAGAGTTCATCGGGGTTTTCCAGATGGCGCGATCGCGTGTGTGTTTCAACTTCTAGTTCGCCTATTTGCTGATTAATAAAAGCGCAAGCTTCCTTGACATAGTGAATATAGTATGTATCGCATAGTCCGCACTCGCTACAGAGTTCCTTTGCAGGGCGGCGGCTGGTAGGTTTTAAGGCTCTGGCTTTTTTGTGAGGAGAAACTGAGGTCATATAAACTTTTTGTTTTATCCAGGAATCGCTTTTATTACAATACCTTCACTCGCTATGAACTTGACGATAGACGATGAAGAAGACATNTGTAATATTTTGAAACGCAGAGGGACGCAAAGTAACGCAGAGTTTTGNCCTAATTTATTTCGCTACGAATTAATNNNNTATTGTACTGAGACTTTGATGAGGAACTATAGAAATACAATCTTACTCAGCGATGAGTAGGAGAAATAGAATTTGATTTTTGATACACAGATAAAAGCAGACATTCCCAAACTAGCCGTGGTTGAGCGTAAGCAAGCAAGTATTTTCGAGATTGTTCTAGCTGGTTAATGATACTAGGTTGATGCCATTGCTGCCAGTAAAATTGCTGAAGATAATCAACTAACCACAGTTGCGCTTCTGTATCTAAATCCTTATCAATTTTTTTGGCTAACTCTAAGGCGTTACGGTAAGATTTAGGCGCTTTTTTCAAGTCTTCGAGTAACTCACGGGGAATTGCTTGTAATTGTTCATAAGATGCGATCGCACTTCCAGCACTACCAGCTGCTATGCTCAATACTGCCTGATTTTGTAAAATTTCCTGATGGCCTGTTTGTGTGAGTACAACAGCCAAAGACTCTGCATTTAAGCGATAAAAAGGAATACGTTGACAGCGTGATACCAAAGTCGGCAACACAGATTCAGGTGTCGGTGCAATTAAAATTAATGTCGCCTGTCCCGGTTCTTCCAAGGTTTTAAGTAAAGCATTCGCTGCGGCTTCTGCCATTGTTTGCGCTTCTTCCAGCACTACCACATTCCTCGGCGCTTCCAAAGGCGGACGACCTAAAAACTCGGTAATTTCCCGAATTTGCTCTAGTCTAATTACAGGTGGTGCTTTACGCTTGAGTCCTTTTTCGGCTGCTTCTGCTGCTGTTAATCGTTGTCCCTGGTATTGGTATGTTGGTTGCACCCACAATAAAGCTGGATGGTTCCCTTGACGCAAACGGTTTTGCAAAGATGCAGTGACTTCCATGCCACTAGAAAATAGCAATTCCACAAAGCATCTGGCTGCTAAACTCCTGCCTACACCATCTGGCCCCACAAATAAGTAGGCTGGAGGAACCCGGTTTTGTCTGACAGCCTGAGTGAGTAATTCTACAGCTTGCTGTTGTCCGATAACTGGTGCAAATGGATCGTTAGTCATTAATTATTAGTTAGGAGTTAGGAGTTAGGAATTAGGAGTTATTATTTTTTATTTGCTTCTCTATATAGTTTTAGCTAATTAATACTTTAGTAAGTTTTTATGAAGAAAAGCAACCATTTTCAAACAAGTTTTGATAGTTTAAATAAAATTAATACATAAAGGATAAAAAGCAAGGGCTTAAAGTCTTAAATTATCGCCTGCTAACTATCTGCAAGCTTCAACAGGGATTTTAAGCTAGGTTTTTTTGCGGTTACTTTAAATTAAATCAGTGAACACTTAACATCCTTCAGGGCATCTAAATGTTAGTGAAGTTGTTGGCAAAATTGCCGCAGCTAAATATCAGAATATTTTGTGAAGGTGCAATTATTACTATCAGCGATAAAAATATTTGCACCTTCTCTCGAAGGGTTTCTCTAGCAATTTTCATTGAATGAAAACTGCTAGCTGAAGAAGCGCTGAGTATTTTGGCATTTCTACTGGTAAAAACAGCGATAAAAGACCATAACACCGAAATCAAGATTGCCAAAGGAGACTGAGATGGAAATCTTCGATTATGTGATACTGGGAGCCGGATTGGGCGGACTTTCGGCCGCAGCCTGTTTAACTCGACAAGGTTATCGGGTAGCAGTTCTAGAACAACATTATTTACCTGGTGGATGTTGTCACACCTTTGATTACGGGGAATATAGTTTTTGTGCTGACGTACATTACATTTCTCAATGTGGTTCTGGTCAGACTATAGGTAAATTTCTCGACTATCTTAATCAAGATGTACCCCTTAATAGCCTCGATCCTGACTGTATCGATCGAGTTATTACACCAGAGGCAGATTTCAAAATTCCTTTGGGATGGGAAAGTTTGCGATCGCGTTTACTCTCCACATTTCCAGAAGAAGCTAATGCTATTAACCGTTACTGCAATGAAATTCAGCAACTCCACCAAGAAATTCGCAGCCTAGTGCAGGAAGTACACTGGTTCGATCGGAAGTTGTCTGACTGGTTAAAATTACCAAAATATTTGAATTTATTTTTAAAGCGCAATTGGACTCTACAAGATTTGTATAACCACGTCGGGTTATCGCCTAAACTACAAGCATTGTTGGCAGGACAAAGTGGCGACTATGCACTACCACCAGAAGAAATTGCGCTACTCACGCACACTTCCCTAACTTGGGACTACTCAGAAGGTGCTTATTATCCTAAACATCACTTCAAACACTTTGTTAACACCATTGCAAACGTCATTACCGCAGGTGGAGGTGTAATCAAATACTCAACTCCGGTAAGCCATATTCAAGTTAGCAACCATAATGTCCATAGTGTCATTGCCGATGGTATAAGCTATTGTGCCAACAAAGCTTATATCAGCGACCTCGACCCCAAATTAACAGTGGAGTTGATGCATGATTCTGAAGCTTTGAGTCACAAAGAGCATCAACGTCTAACCAGTTACGAATACTCAGCCAGTGCTTTCAATATCTACTTGGGTTTAGATAGCCGTTTCGATCCTCAACGTTATGGCATCGGTAATTGGAATATTTGGTATTATCCCACAGGCGACCTGAATAGAGAATATCAACAACAATTGGCAGGTAACTTCAGTCATCCGTGGATTTTCCTCTCTTGTCCAACGATGAAATCTAGCGAACCAGGGATGGGGCCAAAAGGACATCACGTTTTAGAGATTGCGACTGTCTGTTCTTATAAACCATTTGAAAATCTGCACAAAACTAATCCAAAAGCCTATAAAGCCAAAAAGCGAGAAGTTTATCAGCAGATGATGACAAGTGTGCGAGATTTGATTCCAGATGTGGACAACTACGCCCGGATGAAAGTTTACGGCACACCTACCACCAGCGAATTTTATCTAGGACAGCCGCAGGGTAATATTTACGGTGCGAAATTAATTCCCAAACAGGTTGGTTTAAATCGTTTGGGATATACGACAGAGTTATCTAACCTGTTTTTCGTCGGAGCAAGTGCCGGATATCCGAGTGTACCAGGTGTGATTGGGAATGGGATGGATGTTGTAGAACTGCTAACAGGGAAATCGGTATGGCATAAAGCTGAAATACCTCAGCCTTTGGTGGCAGTTAGTTGATGAGTGCCCAAGTGCTGAGTACGATTCTTACTTTTGTACTCAGCACTGTTTGGGTAAATTAGCAATCAAACCTTAGACGTGAGGAATCTGGATATCTCCGCGTGTGCCAACACAGCACCAGGTTCGCGCTGGAGAGCGTTGTAATACTTTCTCTCGAAGGTATTACCCGTCTCTAACGGTACAATAAGTGTACGGACATCAGCAATCAATTTTTGGAAATCGTCCAGTAATATCGGTTCGTCTGCTTGGAGCATTTCATCAACTTGCACAACCATCTCAGAAATGCGATGTAGCCAAGCAAATTGTTCGTGAGCGATGACTAGCTGAAGAAGTTCTCCACTTGATACTCGTCCACTAATCTGTTCGTAGGCAATGCGTTCTGTCTCCAGCAACATCTTGTGAAGGTCGAGTAATTTGTTTCGTAAATCACGCAGATATTGATGCTGACGTATTCTTTGTGTAAGTGTGTTAGAAGTCAATGTTACTTATCCTCTCGTTACAATAGTCTTCAATGGCTTAAATAATTTCTAAGCATTGAGAATTGGGCATTGGGATTAGGGAAGAGGTGACAGGTAACAGGTGATAGGGATCTGTACCCTGTTACCTTTAACCTATTCCCTTCTTCTCCTCCATACCCTTGTGAATGGAGTTTTTTATGTATTTGGTTTCCTTGCTAAGAAGCATTATAATGAGCATGTCTTTTATAAACGTCATGTCTTATATTTGATTAATCATATATTAACATAAAATTATAAGAGCTACATAGTGTAGAACCGAGCGAGAAAGTATCAATTATGGGAAAACCATCTTCATGTCGCTAGCAAATGTAATTTTAGGTCTTCTTCAGCAGCAAGAAATGACGGGCTACGACCTCAAAACGACCTGCTTCGATCAATGCATTGCCCATTTATGGCCAGCAGATCAGGCACAAATTTACAGAACTCTCGATAAGCTAGTTGAGCAAGGCTGGATTACCTGTAACATTGAGATTCAACACGATCGCCCCAACCGCAAAGTCTACAGTGTGACGGAGCCAGGGAAAGCCGAATTTAGCCGATGGCTAGGGATTCATCAGCCCTTACCGACTATCAGAGAACCTTTACTCGTGCAGTTGCATTTTGCAGATCAGTTATCGAATGAAACCATCATTCACCTACTAGAGCAACAATTGGCGGCTCGAAGCAAAAAGCTGGCTGAATGTGAAACCATCGATTTACCATCACTGAGTGATGAATCTGCCAACCGAAAGCAGGTGATGCAAAGGCTGGTGCTGGAGTTGGTAATCCAAAGAGAAGAGACTTATATTGATTGGTTGAAGACAGCAATCGAAGTTGTCAGTCGCCAAGAGCCATATCCATTTCCCAAGAAAGAATTCAGGAGTCAGGAAGTCACTGAGCGACTTGCCTTGAGCGAAGTCGAAAGGAGTCGAAGCGAGCCAGAATTCAGAATTGAATTTTGAACGAAAGAGCAGATGAATCGTGGATTATTTGTAGGTTTAGTAACTTTAGATTTGATTTACCTTGCTGACTCTGCCCCTAAGAATAATCAAAAGATTGTCGCTACTGACTATACTGTAGCGGCAGGGGGGCCAGCAACAAACGCGGCTGTAACTTTCAATTATTTGGCAAATCAGGCTATTGTCTTAGGTGTAGTAGGTTCTCACCCAATGACGCAGCTCATTCGAGATGACTTGGCAAATTATAAAGTTGCGATCGCAGACCTTGAGCCTATCACTGATTTAGTACCGCCTGTATCTTCGATTATTGTCACTCAAGCTACAGGTGAACGCGCTGTGGTTTCGATCAATGCTGTCAAAACTCAAGCTAGCAGCGCCTCTATCCCGCCAGATATTTTGCAGAATGTCGATATAGTACTGATTGATGGACATCAGATGGCGGTTGGTGATTCCATCGTTCAAATGGCTAAAGCCAAGAATATCCCAGTGGTAATCGATGGTGGTAGTTGGAAGCCGGGATTTGAGCAAATTCTACCATTTGTAGATTATGCAATCTGTTCAGCTAATTTTTATCCCCCCAACTGCCAAAGTGGAGAAGACGTTTTTAGCTATCTCAGTGGATTTGACATTCCTCACATCGCCATTACCCACGGACAAGAACCAATTGAATACTTGAGTGGCACTAAAACTGGTATCGTAGATGTGCCGCAGATTCAAGCAGTTGATACGTTAGGGGCTGGAGATATTTTCCACGGTGCTTTTTGTCATTACATTTTAAGGGAAAGCTTTACTGATGCACTGGCACTAGCAGCTAATATTGCTGCTGATTCCTGTAAATTTTTTGGTACTCGGCGCTGGATGGATTTAAGATAATTCGTAATACTTCGGCTCCCTTCTCTACGAGAGGCTGCGCCAACGGCTTCGCGGTAGTTGAGCGTAGTCGAAACTCAGGGCAAGACGCTCAGTACAAGTTCGTAATTAGTTAAACTAAGTATCGCTGTGCGTCCCTAATCACGTTATGCATATTTTTAGATAGGCCAAATTAATGAAAGATTTACAAGAAATATTAGCGATCGCTCGTGAGGTAGGTTGGGGCGCAGCAGAGATACTGCGATCGTATTACGACGGCACAGCAAAAGACCCTAACTTAGAAATTCAATATAAACAAAATGAGCCTGTCACCGTTGCCGATGTAGCTGTGAGTCAATACATTTTGCAGAGGCTACAAGCAACTTTGGGTAACGAAGATTTTGCTTACATCAGCGAAGAAACTTATCAATCGTCAAGTAGTGGTAGAAAGGCTTCTGCCCCTTGGGTATGGATAATTGACCCTTTGGATGGCACACGAGATTTTATCGAAAAAACTGGAGACTATGCAGTTCACATTGCTTTAGTCAAGGAAACACGCCCAGTGTTGGCAGTGGTGGCAGTACCAGAGGCTCAAAAGTTATATTACGCTACCAAAGGCGGGGGTACATTTGTAGAAACCCGTGATGGTTCTGTTTCTTTACAAGTGTCTTCAGGTAAACGAATTGAGGATTTAACCTTAGTCGTTAGTCGCTCTCACCGCAACCAACGGTTAGATCATCTGCTACAAAATTTACCCTGTCAAAATCAGAAATCTGTGGGTAGTGTAGGCTGCAAAATCGCCACTATTGTTGAGCAACAGGCAGATATCTACATTTCTCTTTCCGGCAAGTCTGCGCCCAAAGATTGGGATATAGCCGCTCCAGAATTGATTTTAACAGAAGTAGGTGGTCAGTTTACTCACTTCGATGGCACGCCGTTGCAGTATAACACTGGTGATATCAATCAATGGGGAGGTTTGCTAGCTAGTAATGGTGAATATCACGAAGTACTGTGTAAGAAAGCAGAATGTATCTTAGCGCAATTTGACCATAGCTAATAGTGCATTTGAGAATGAATATTTTTTAAATTTCTTTTAAGATAGTTAATCATGGTATGATTAGCACAATCACCGAAATCTTTACTCTTTAGTCCACAGCTTAATTTTCAAAACACTAAATACCTAGGCGATCGCAAGTTAATTACGATTTCCGATTAAAAGTGTAACTTTAATATAGTACAAGCAAAAAAAGCCAGTCTTTAGAAAGTCTGCAAACCGTCTTTAAAGGTTTGATTTGTGAATAAAATTCACTATCAGGCAATATTCAAAGGCTGAAGGCTGTGCTACACTCATGGACATAAAGATTATTTTCGGTTGAGTAACTCGTTTTGATTTCTAAAAACCGTCTCTCCGAATTTAACTCTCTACACTCCCTGAATTCGGAGATTTCTATGTCAATTTACGTCGGAAACCTGTCCTATCAGGTTACAGAAGAGGACCTAAAGCAGGCTTTTGCAGAATACGGAACAGTAAATCGTGTTCAACTACCCACAGATCGGGAAACAGGCGGCCGCGTGGGTTCGCTTTTGTGGAAATGGAATCAGACACACAAGAACAAGCTGCCATAGATGCACTTGACGGTGCTGAGTGGATGGGACGTGATTTGAAAGTGAACAAAGCTAAACCTCGTGAGGAAAGAAGCGGTTCTCCTCGTGGTAGCTGGGGTGGCGGTAATGCCCGCCGCAACAATAATCGCTACTAAGTCAATTCGTTAAAGTTTCACATCTAGAGTCTCCAGCAGAATAAAGCCAAAGGCTTTATTCTGCTGGAATATTTTATTTGGTATCTAACCTTGAAGTATTCATCCACATGTATTCTTCCTCTATCTCCATACCTATAAAGTTAAAGTATTGTAGATATTATTAGCCTGCAATCCCTGGCTCTGGATTTTGAAAAAATGTTACGACTTTATCATTTATTACTAGGCTCTATTTTGCTGGTGTCAATACCGATAGGAGCCAAATTTGTTCTACCCCAATTTTCTCCACCCAAAGTAGTAAAAGCTCCTACCGTTGCCAAACTTCCCAACTCTAATCAGGGAAATATCTGGCAGAAAATCCTGGGAAGTGCTGCTGCTCCAACTAACTGGCAAGTTACTCCCTGTGAAGGAAATGCACCTCTGTTGTGTGTCTCCTCCCAAGGAAAACGTTTGGGTACAGTTGAGATTAACATTTACCCACTAGCAAACAATGAAGATTTCCGAAAAAAACTCTTAGCAGCTGGTATTCCAACTACTTCCCAAGTAAACTACCAAAATTCCAAGTACCAAACCCAGGTTTTACCAGTACTTAAGACTTGGGTTGTAGATCACTACGCTGCGTTTGCGAAAGATCGTCAGGGTAAATATGGAAAACAGATTACATTCTCAGCTTACCCACCGCAATCAGTACCCATTGGTAAGCTTCAAGGAATCCGCTATGGGTTTGCCGGATTTAAGCAACAAGGTGGAGTACAAGAGCAACATATCGGTCATGTTGCCTTTGATGGCAGTAAACTTTACGTAATTACTACTGCATTTGACACAGGTACGCAAACAGGTACTTTTGATAAACTGGAAAACTTGGCTATTTTTCAACCTTACTTGTATGCGATGGCAGCAGATTTGCATTTACCCCAATAGGCCTTAGGTTAGGAGGTTACAGGTAATAGGGAATAATTTGTCCCCTGTAACCTTGTAACCTTCTTCAATCACCCATCAACCTAAATCTCAGCCACCGCGCGTTCAATCAAGCGATGTGCTAAAGTTTGCGTCCCAGTGTGTTCATAATAATTTGTTGCTACATCCAGGAATGCTGCGAGGTAGTCCAACTTGTCATCAGCAATATCGGTAAAACTTTGCAAGTTGTGGACAACCTTTTGCGGCGTTAAATTATTGGCGCTAACCAACCCACTCATCCAACCTTTAACAGAGTCAAAGCTTTCGCCGATAAAGTTAAGTTTACTGCCAGCATTGTTCCCTGGAATCACATCTTTGATGTTTTGGAAAGTCGAGTTTTGTTCTAACTCCTGTGGATTTGTTTGATTCAGCCCAGATATCGCTTTGCTGATAAAATCTGGGCCTAAAGGTATCAAACCATCAACGCAAACTAACGCCACCATGCGGATCAGTGACTCACCACTATACTCTCCTAAAGAGGCGACAAAATCCCCAATACTGTCTCCCGGAATGCCGTTAATTTGACAGAAGGCTACCAACTCAGCCACTAATTTTAATGTCAAATCAATGGTTTGGGCTTTATCTGGTTTGGGAGTGACAGAGTTTAAAAAACCCAACAGAGGAATTTTTTCGCCGACTTTGTTAGCTAAAGCTGCTGCACCAAGCGCTTTATCGGTATTATCAACAGTTTGATATAACCACAAGGCTCTTTGGTATCCTTGGGATTTATCATTAAATAGATAAATCGCTCTTTCGCCAATTTGCTGAATTAAATCTTCGTCGTCTTCGCCAGTGACTTTCTTGATAGTGTTGACAAAGCCGACGGTATTTTGCCACTCTCCAGGAGCAACAAAATCGAGAGACTTCAACATAGAAACAGTCAAGCCGCCAGTTGGCAATTGATCAACCAACTCAACAATCGATTTGCTCACAAAAATCTCCTTATTTAGGTTTTATGATCTGAATGTTAGTAGTGGAAATCATTTCAGGTTAGCCAAACCATTAAGATTAAACTTCTCTAACCAATCTTCGCGATCGCTAGCTGTAAATGATGAATCACGAGAAAGTGCTTTTACTTGGTACTTACCTACCAAAATTGCAGTTTGCGTTTTACCAACTTCTACTGCGGGATAACCGCCAATTTTTTTAGTGCTTTTCGAGAACTTTGCCGCTGCACTGGGTGTGCTAGTGGTATCAGAAATAGACAGCACCGCTATATCTTTACCGCCTTTTTTCAACTTTGCTTCCGCAAAGCCTTTTTTCTCTTGGGTATAGACGCGTTGGTAGCCATCACCAGCTCTTGGGAAAAGTTTATTAAATTCGCTACCCTGAGTTGCGGTTTTAGCTACCGATTGACCGCTTTTTTGTTGAGTGCTTTCTTTTTGTGCCTGGTCAAAACGTCCAGGTGTTTTTGGACTACAGGCTGTTGTCAGTAGTACCACTGACAGCAACAAAGCGGCTACTACCCTACGCCCACGGTGTAAAATCATTTTTGGCTTCTCCTTATACTTGAGCTTTGAGGCTATTATCTACGCTGCTAGCAATTATTACTCGTTATGACCCGTTATTAATTGTAAAATTTACTTTTTGATATTATTTCCTAAGTTCTCAACTATAACGATCATTTTTGCACTTTAAATTAACGTAGCAATTAACCCAATGCAAAAACGCCCCCCTTTTGGGAGAGCGTCTTTTATTTATAGAAAATCGTGAAGAGCGTATCTCAGATTATGATTAACCGTTGATAGCAGGAGCAGTAAGAGCAACAGGAGCAGAATCGCCAGCAGCCAAATCGAGAGGGAAGTTGTGAGCATTGCGCTCGTGCATTACTTCCATACCCAGGTTAGCCCGGTTGATTACATCCGCCCAAGTTGCAATCACACGACCTTCAGAGTCAATGATTGATTGGTTGAAGTTGAAACCGTTCAAGTTGAACGCCATTGTGCTTACACCCAAGGCGGTGAACCAGATGCCGATTACAGGCCATGCTGCGAGGAAGAAGTGCAGTGAACGGCTGTTGTTGAAGGAAGCGTATTGGAAGATTAACCGACCGAAGTAGCCGTGGGCTGCAACGATGTTGTAGGTTTCTTCTTCTTGACCGAATTTGTAACCGTAGTTTTGTGACTCGGTTTCGGTGGTTTCACGAACTAAGGAGGAAGTTACGAGTGAACCGTGCATTGCTGAGAACAAACTTCCGCCGAATACACCTGCTACACCTAGTTGGTGGAAGGGGTGCATCAAGATGTTGTGTTCTGCTTGGAACACGATCATGAAGTTGAAGGTTCCTGAGATACCTAAAGGCATACCATCAGAGAATGAACCTTGTCCGATTGGGTATACCAAGAATACTGCACTTGCTGCTGCTACTGGTGCTGAATATGCAATCGCAATCCAAGGACGCATTCCTAAGCGGTAGGATAGTTCCCATTCACGTCCCATGTAGCAGAATACGCCTATCAGGAAGTGGAAGATTACCAATTGGTAAGGACCACCGTTGTATAACCACTCATCTAAGGATGCTGCTTCCCAAATTGGGTAGAAGTGTAAACCGATAGCGTTGGAGGAAGGTACTACTGCACCGGAAATTATGTTGTTTCCGTATATCAAGGAACCTGCTACTGGTTCGCGGATTCCATCGATGTCAACGGGAGGAGCGGCGATGAAGGCGATTACGAAGCAAGCTGTTGCGGCTAGCAAGGTTGGAATCATTACTACGCCGAACCAACCGATGTAGATCCGGTTGTTGGTGCTGGTGATCCATTCACAGAATCGATCCCATACGTTAGCGCTTGAGCGCTGTTGTAAGGTTGTTGTCATTGTTTTATAAATGCGATTATTTGCGGATGAATTNAGGTAGGTTTGACTACCTGTTACACATCTTAAAGAATTTATTTCGTTTTGTAAAGTACTTTCAGAAAAAACTTTCTCTTGGGATTTACCCACCCGCAGAAAATCCCCAAACCTATGAAAAAGCGGGGACTTTGGGTGATATCACTTTGGATTTTAGACTTTCCTGCGGAACGCTACGCTCAGTCGAACGATTTTGGATTGTGAAAAATGTACTTTATTCTTCAATTAGTTGCTGGCTGCTTGGATATGGACTCTATACCCACTTCCGGTAAAGATGGACGCACAGATAAATAAACCAATGGGCCGAATAGTGGTGTCAACGCTATTAACCAGAAAAACTGGGGATTTTTCCAACCGCGACGCGCCATATCATCCCCCAGCAATGTGGGAAATAATAGGGAGAGTAAACAAAAATCTATACTCATCACATGGATGAAGCGGTTAGTTTGCCACTCTTGCACAAAACTGCGCCAATCTCCTTCTCTTAAACCGTAGGCAACTAGAATAACTGTGCCTACCGTCAACACAAAACCAGTCACACGAGAATCTAGCAACTTGAGCAATATATTCTTTTGACCGAGAAACTGATTATTTGGTTCTCTAAGAGCTAAGTACGGCAACAATGCAAAAGCACCAACTCCGAAAGAGGCAGTAACAAACAGCCAAGCAGGTATTTTTTGTCCTCTACCATCAATAAAGACTACTGCGCTGTAAATAAGAGGCCAGATACCCATGAGGTTGAATAGTGCTATGACTAACGGGTTAACCCCTTGCCACTGGCCAATAGAAAGGTTTTTAATTAACTCCAATGTACCGGGTTTATCGGGAGGCGCGAGGAAAAAAGCATAGACCACAAATCCTAGCCACAGCAAGCCAAAGGCAATTTTTCTAACCATGAAAGAGTTAAAAAGTATTAATTATTGATTTTGCCACTATAAAATTCGGTTTATCTACCTGCTATGGTATTGTTCTTTCGTTTAAACCTGTAGCAGGTTGTCTCTATTAGGGATTGAAATAACTGAAAGCTTCTGAGAGGTAATCAGCAGCAGATGCTACTACTGCGATCGCACTTTCATAATCTAGGCGCGTTGGCCCCAAAACTCCCACACTTCCTACGGGTATCGAACCACGGCGATAGTTAGAAGAAATCAAGGTGCAGGTGCGTATCGGTTCTAATGGATTTTCTGCGCCAATGCGAACCGTTACCTTGGACTTACCACCATCCTCTGGTTCTGGTTCTTCAAATATTAATCGCCACAGTTGGTCTTGTTCTTCTTCCAGCAGGTGGATAATTGTTTGTACTTGCTGTAACTGGGAAAATTCTGGCTGGCGCAAAACCTCTGACACACCCCGAACCATAATTTGGGTTGCAGTCGGCGCGAGAGTGCGACGAGTCAATTCGGCAACTGAGTTTTTCAAAAATTCCCCGTAGCGTTGGAACTCCTGATCTAGTTCGCTCCAGTTGAGATTGGCTAATTCCAAGAGACTTCGCCCCCGCAAGTGGGTATTCAAAAAGTTAGAAACAATCTGCAACTCGCGATCGATTACCTCTGAATCCCGCTGGGTTTCTTCTGGTGTGGGCGACAAATCCATCAATTTAGAATGTGTCTCATAACCATCAGTCACCACAATCAGCATGATCCGCCCAGCTTCAATTTGCACTAATTGCAGATGTCGCAATAGCGCTGTAGTCGTTTGCGGCATAGTGATCAAGCTAATGCAACCACTCAAGGTTGCTAAAATCTGCGCGGCTCCTTGCAGTAGGGTTTCTAAACTTCGATCTTGCCACTGTAGCTGCTTTTGCAATGCTACCTCTACTTCTCGCCCTAAAGTTTCCGTACCACTTTGTGGAAGCAAGCTACGCGTAGCATCTGTCTGCGACACGCTACGTGAACGCAGAGAAGGTGTAATTAGCTGGTCAACATAAATGCGATACCCTGAATCTGAAGGTACACGTCCAGCAGAAGCGTGTGGTTGGTAGAGCAATCCAGACTTTTCTAAAACGCCCATCACATTGCGAATTGTCGCCGAGCTTACGCCCAGATCGTACTCCTCAACTAAAGCCTTTGAACCAACAGGCTCTGCCGTTGCAATGTAGTGACGTACCGTTGCCCAAAGTATATGCTGTTGTCGATTTGTTAACTGAACTTCCATTATGGTATGTTTTGCTGAAGGCAAATTTTAATCAAACTCTCAAGAAATTTGTGGATTTAATCGAAAACAGAAAATATTAATAATTTATTAAGGTATCAAATTATATAACTATATTATGATAAGTATTTTTAAAGTTTATGTACAAAGCATTTTTTAAGATTAGGGTTGAAATACTAGCTCAATTTTTTTGCAAAAGCTGCTAGTTATAATGTACCCTTCCGATGCTTTTTTCTAACCGTACTTTTGCATAAATTTCTGCTTGCAACAGTATTATTAGATACGTATTTATTGCAAGGGCTACTACCGAACTGTAATTTAGAGCAATCCAACATTTTTGTGCAGATGTACTTGATGCCCAAATCTTAAACTTTTCGGCAAGCCTCTAAATTGATGTACTTCTATCTTTAGCATAGCAAATGTCAGATGGAAGAGTAAGTTCCATCTGAATGACGTATCCGAGCAGAAGTTAATACTGGGGAATTGAAGGGTCTACTAGTTGTGAATAGGCATCAATACCACCCGAAATATTTTGCACATTTGTAAAACCTTGAGCAATCAACCACTGGCACATTTGGGCAGAGCGGATGCCGTGGTGGCATAACACCAAGGTTTCGGCTTCGGGATTGAAGAGGGTAGGTACTTGATCTCCCCATTCGGTAAATTGACTTAAAGGCAGGTTGACAAAGCCCTCAATGCTAGCGATCGCCAATTCTCCTGGTTCACGCACATCTACTAGCTGAATACTCGCATCACTAGAAGAAAGACGTTGCGCCAGTTCTTCTACACTAATTTGGTTCATGGGNNNACTAAAAGAATTCCCGATAAACAGTCCTAATCCTATNTTATGGTGACAGAAAATCTCTGCCTTTGCATGAGTATCCATTCTCAAGGGGGTTGATTAATTCTGCTAGGCTTTCTGCTTAAATGGCTGTAAACCGTCTTTTTTAATAGGTTTAATGTGAATAGGCAACGTTCATTTATTAGTTTTATTGTCGCTGGGGCGATCGCACTGCTAGTAATTGCGATCGCAGGCTTTTACTGGTTTTTCGCTAAAAGTCCGGCTAACCTCATTGCTTCTAGCTCTGGGCCTGGTGCAGCCATATTCGTGTCGAAACTTTCCCCTGCAATGGTTTCACTATTGACGAATCCTGACCGTTTGCAGGCGTTGGAGCGCGAAGAGGAACTATCTAAACTCAAAACCAGTTTATTCGCCAAGAGTGGCATAGATTACAAACAAGACATTCAACCCTGGTTAGGGGATGAAATTACATTAGCTATCACTACCTTAGATATTGATCGCGATCCAGAAAACGGACAACAGCCAGGGTATTTGTTGGCATTAGCAACCAAGCAACCGGAGAAAAGCCGCGAGTTTGTCGAATTGTTGTTTTCTAAACGAGCATTAGCTGGGGCAAACTTAGCTGTTGAACAATATAAAGGTGTAAAACTGATTTCTGACAATTCTCAACCAGAACAAGACTTGCTTGCTGGTGCTGTTGTCGGTGAAGGCTTTGTCTTATTTGCCAACGATCCGAAAGTACTACGAGATGCTATCAACAACGTCCAAGCGCCCGATTTGAATTTAACTAGCTCACCCGAATACCAAAAAGCTACCAAAGAACGGCTCAAAGGGGGATTAGCTGTAGCTTTCTTGAATCTTCCCATCGTGGCAAAATGGCAAGGCTTAGAGTTATCAGAACAACTTTATAACAGCCAAATTATATCCTTGGTGTTAAATCCTAAAGGATTGCTGGCAGAAACCACCATTTTGACTTCATCGGAAATTGTCCCTCCATCTGCACCACTATCTAAACCTGTGGGAGCATTGCAATATGTTCCAGCATCCGCAGGTTTAGCAATTTCCGGCTCGAATTTGAGTAATTTGGCTGGCAGTGATTTAGCTAAACTCTGGAGACAAGCCACAGCAACTATATATGGTTCTGGGGAAGATGTGGTTTCTCGGTTAGCAAAACCTTTGGCAGATGTTCAAAAACGCTGGGGTATAAACTTACCAGAGGATATTTTTAGCTGGGTACAAGGAGAATATGCCATAGCATTGTTACCTGCGAAAGAGCAAACAACTCCTCATTGGATTTTTGTGGTGGAAAAATCTGAGAGTGTGGAAAAAGGTGTTGCTCGATTAGATGTGATCGCCTCATCAAATGGACTCAGCATTAATCCCTTAACTATAGACAAGCAAAAAATCTCTGCTTGGACAGAGTTAACTACGGCTACAAAAAAAAGTGATGTTAAAGAGGGAACATCCTTCAGTATTGAAACAAAAGTGTTGGGATTACATACAAACTTAGGAAATTACGAAATTTTCACCTCTGACTTAGAAACGATGGATGAAATCCTCACATCCAAGGATAATTCCTTAATTGACAATCCCAATTTCAAAGATAGTATCGCGGCAATTCCCTTACCAAACCAAGGTTATGTATATCTTGACTGGACAAAGAGCCAGAATTTGTTAGAGCGTCAAGTACCGATTCTCAAACTAGTGGAAGTCTTAGGGAAACCGTTTTTTAATAATCTGCGATCGCTCACAGTCAGTAGTTATGGAACTGACACGCGATCGCTCAAAGGTGGTGTCTTCTTCAAACTCCATAATTCGTGAGATTAAAGGTAAAGGTAAAAGAATTTTTTACCTTTACCTTCTGTACTTTCTTGCCTCATCACATTTACGTAGATTTTATGTAATATTTACTAGCTAATAGTTTGATTACCAAAATTCCTCACTCGGATGCGATTGTATGCTGCTGTCGAGATTCAGAAATAACCTAGCAATTAGCTGTCCACTTTCCAAAACATTAACTGTGGCACATTTGAATGTGGCACATCCAACTGAAATTTCACTGGATTTTTTTCACTAGAATATGTATATATCATCACTACTTTAAAAGCCTGTTGGAGGGCTACTATGAAATACCGTCGCCCCCGACTTCAGTTTAAAAGCAGTTGGCTATTGGCTATACTTACCGCCATCACAGCTACCCCTGCAATAGCACAGACAGCGAACTTTGGCACTTTGCATTTATCAACAAACTTTGATTCAGCACAAGGAACAGTGCAGGGTTTTACAGGTGGTTCTTACTCATTGTCTGCTATCAGTAACCGCGATCGCGATCAACAAGCCTGTATTGGCTTTGCCGATCCCCAACCAGATCACATTATGGTTTTGGAAAAAGACTTTTCCCAGCTAACAATCCAAGTTGATAGCAACAACAACGACACCACTTTAATCATCCAAGGCCCAGACAAAACAACAATTCGTTGCGGCGATGATACTGGTAAAAGTAAAGATGCTAGCGTTAGCGATCGCGACTGGAAAAGGGGCACTTATCGGATTTGGGTAGGTACATTTAACCCTGGAGTCAAGCGGGATTATACTCTCAAAGTAGAGCAGCAGTAAATTGGGGAGTGGGAAGTTAGGAGTTAGGAGTCAATTAATAACTAATTCCCAATTCCCTATACTTCTCTACGAGAGGCTGCACCCGAAGCGAAGCTATGCCGCAGGCTTTACGACTGCGCGGTAGTTGAGCGCAGTCGTAACTCAGTACAAGTTCCCCATTCCCAATTCCCAATTTTTACGTACAACACCTGAGAGGATAATATGGGAGTGTAGCTTGTTGTGCTTTCCGAGGGTGCTATCTCGTGCTATCTATACTGCGTGCTGACTTTCGTATCATATTTGAACGTGACCCAGCTGCCCGTAACTGGTTGGAAGTTTTATTTTGTTACCCTGGTTTGCAAGCCCTATTATTCCATAGGCTGGCTCACTGGCTGTATAATGTTGGTCTTCCCTTTATTCCGCGCCTGATTTCTCACTTGGCTCGGTTTTTGACTGGAATTGAAATCCACCCTGGTGCAACAATTGGGCAAAGTGTGTTTATTGACCACGGGATGGGTGTAGTAATTGGTGAAACTGCGATCGTGGGAGACTATGCCCTAATTTATCAAGGTGTCACCCTTGGGGGTACTGGTAAAGAATGTGGTAAGCGCCATCCTACTGTGGGTGAAAATGTCGTAGTCGGAGCTGGAGCGAAGGTACTGGGCAATATCCAAATTGGCAATAATGTCCGTATTGGTGCTGGTTCTGTTGTTCTCAGAGATGTGCCTTCAGACTGTACTGTGGTAGGTGTGCCTGGGCGCATTATGTATCGTTCTGGAGTTAGAGTTTCACCTCTTGAACACAATAACTTACCAGATTCAGAAGCTCAAGTAATTCGTGCGTTAGTAGACCGGATTGAAGCATTGGAAGAACAAATACAAACACTTGGGCGCACCAATTCTTCAGAAAAAACTCCTGTTTTAGTGGGTTGTTTAGCAGCGAAAGAGGATGAGCTAATCCACGATACTCGCTGGTGCAACCTCAAGGATAAGACTATCCAGGAATTTCTAGATGGTGCTGGCATTTAAAAAGTGAGAAATAAAAATCATAAATGCAGGTTTGCAGTTTCCAACTCCTAACTCCTGTAGAGACGCAATTAATCGCGTCTCTACTCAAATATTTAAGGATTAATCGCTTGGCTAGACCACTCTTGCTGCTCATTACGGTGGTAAAGACATCGATTTTGTGGTTCGCCGCGTAATTCTAAGTGATCGACCTGCACCGGATCGAGTAGCAGTAAACAAAAATTAGGTACTGGCTGCACGGGTTCGGGTGCTGGTGGTGCAAAAGCTTCTGGGTTGTCAACTCTGAGTTTTCCAGGATGTGGCCAAGCAAACTGTAAACGCGCCGCCTCACTTAATTCTTGCCACATTGCAATCCGCGCTGGCTGTAAATTCTGGTCATAATCATCACCGCTGACCAGGGTTAAACAGCCAGTGATGCGAAATTGTTCTCGTGTATTGGGGAAGTACCAGCAAACTTCTGCCCAAGGTTGTTGCTGTATCTGATCGGCTTTGGCGCTACGGTTATCGGTGATAAATTTTAGCTGGTTTGTATCTTCTAAAAAGCCGCGAAAGACTAGGGTACGATTGGCGGGGCGACCATTCGCTTGTAGCGTTGCTAGTTGCAGGTAACGGGCATAAACAAGACTACGGTTGCGATGGAGTGCATGAGCGATCGCACTTCGCCAAGGAGCAAGAGACATATCAATTAAAAATTAAAAATTAAAAGTTAAAAATGAAGAAAGTCAGATTTAATCTGGGTTTCTAGGTTTGGGTCTGTTGTCTTATTTTAGACAATTGGTACAACACTAAGTAAATAATTTTGCTGTCTCTGTGTCTTTGGGTGAGTATTATCCTTATTTCAACGCAGAATATACAGTATGTTGTATAAATTCGCAGATGAGCTATGGCAGAAATTCAAGTTGGAATTGAAGGGGAAGGCGCACCAGCAGCAGCCGAGGCTTTGTTAGAAATTCCTGGAATATCGGGAAGCTATGAAGTTCCGACGCAAAGGGAGGGAACTTTGGCAGCGATCGCTACTATTGTCGGCATTGTGGGTGGTGTTGCGGCTTTAGCTGAACAAATTCGCAAATGGTATCAAGAATGGCATAAATCTCATCCAGGGAAGCAATTTGATGTGGTAATTCTTGACCCTGATACTGGAAACAGGATTTTACTCGAAGAAGCTACTATAGAGGAAATCACGGAAATCCTCAAATCTATCAGCAAATAAGTGCAAACTATCCGCATTCAACTTCGGGAAAGTACGCAGGAAACAGTTGAACTCAGGTATTGGCTGCCTCAAATAAAGCACTATGAATCACGTCGCCTGAAATTAGCAGAAATCGCTGATTTACTCAAGCAAGGTGAACGAGATTACTATAGACTGCTGCCCAATTTACCAGGAATCGGGAAGCAGTTATTTTTTTGGTTGGATGGGGATGGACGGTGGTTGAGTCGGGGAATTGCTAACTGTCGCGGTGAGGGGTTGGTAATTGCTATTGATACCGAGCAAAAACTGGCACATCTCCCTTGGGAAGTGCTGCATGATGGTCAGGATTTTTTGGTGAAGCGGGTTAATCCGGTGGTGTTACCTCTGCGCTGGATTGAGAAAGAAACGGAACCGTTTTCTGTGGAAGCACGACAATTGCGAGTATTGTTTATGGCAACCGACCCGGAAGATGTGCAACCCAAGTTAGAGTTTGAACAGGAAGAAGCGAGAATTCTGGCTGATACGCGAGATTTTGCTGTAGATTTGCGGGTGGAAGAAAGCGGTTGCGTTAGCGAGTTGGGTAAGGTGTGGAGTCGCTATTTTAATGACTTTGATGTGTTTCACCTCACAGGACACGCCTCAATTACGAGTGAAGCACCTTACACGCCTTACTTTATCACTGAGACGGAAATTGGGGAACGCCACGAAACCACAGCCGCAGAACTGGCGGAAGTCTTCCGGTTTCGCTTTCCCAAGTTGGTGTTTTTGTCTGGGTGTCGGACTGGACAAGCACCAGATAAAGGGGCTGTCCCTTCAATGGCTGAGGCGCTAATTGCACAAGGGGCGAGGGCGGTTTTAAGTTGGGGGCGGCCTGTGGAAGATCGGACAGCTACAGCCGCCGCCGCGCACCTCTACGGGAAATTGGCTGCGGGATATCAATTAGCTGAAGCACTCGCTAGCACTTACCAGCAGTTGTTTAAACAGAATGTGCGTGACTGGCATTTGTTACGGTTATATGTCCAGGGAGAATGTCCCGGTGCGTTGGTGGATGTGTTGGGAGATGTGCCACCCTCAGCGCCGGAACCTGCTTATCAACAGTTTTTAGACCCCGATACCCAACTGGTGCGGGTGGCGAAACCCTCTGAGTTTGTTGGGAGACGGCGGACTTTGCAACGTTGTCTCAAAGCTATTCGCACTTCATTAGGGGTACTAATTCACGGACTGGGGGGTGTGGGTAAGAGTACTGTGACGGCGCGACTTCTGGAAAGGATGGTTGGCTATCACAGGCTGGTAAACTTTCGGCAACTGGATGAAGACAAACTGCTCAAAACCCTGGCTGAACAATGTACCTTGGAACGGGGACATGAAATTCTCAATAGCAAGTTACCCTTGATGCAGCGTCTCACTAAGTTTTTCACTGAAGGATTGAATACCGAAAAACAGCGCTTTGCCTTTGTGCTGGATGACTTTGAGGCTAATTTGGAATTACGAAATGGGGTTTATGTCTTGCAACCACAAGTTGTGGATGTACTGCTGGCGTTGCTGAAGGCGATGCAAAATTCCCAACTTCCCCACAAGGTAATTATTACCTGTCGCTACAATTTCACATTGTCGGAACTGAATCATCGTCTGTACCGCGAACCTCTGGGTGCTTTGGGTGGGGCAGATTTAATTAAAAAGTATAATCGTCTGGATTCGTTTAATGGCAGTTGGCAATTTCAGCCAGATTTGCCGGAACGTGCCAAACAAGCAGCAGATGGAAATCCTCGGCTGTTGGAATGGTTAGATCAGATTTTGCAAAATTCCCCGAAGTCGCCGTCAGCGGAGAGGGGAGTTGAGATGATTCTGCAAAAGATGGCTGATAAGGAAAAAGAATTTCGTGAGGATATTTTGGCACAGGAATTGCTGAAGCAGCAAACTCCAGGTTTGCGTCAAATGCTGGGGAAGTTGTTGGTGTATGAGTTACCTGTTCCTCTAGCTGCGATTTCCCCGATTTGTGAGGATATCTCAAGTTGGGAAAGTCATATTCAACGCGCTGAAATTTTGGGTTTGTTGGAAGTTACCCTCACCAACAACACAGAGAGGTTGTATCGGGTTCCCCGGATTTTGTCACCGTTACTAGAGTTTCCAGAAAACCCCAAGGGTGAAGAGTTGTATAAACAAGCTGCACAAATTTTGTATCGCCTGTGGTGGGAAGGGGCGAAAACTGCTACGGAAGCACAAAAGTTAGTAGAAATTCATCGGTTGGGGTTGTTGGGGAAGGATGGAAAAATTGCAGCGAAAATAGCTAGTTCATTGGCGAACCGCTTGTTGCATCAAAGTCGATTTCGGGAAGCAATACATCTGTGCAAATTAACCTTAGAAATTACTAAAAACCATAGTGTTCTTAAAGAAATGGCTTATTGTGAACACCAAATGGGTGAGGTTGATCAAGCATTAAACTATTACCAACAAGCTTTAAATCTTTGTCCCGCAGAAGATGAACGAGGATTAGGTTCAATTTATCATTATTTAGGGATACTAAAAGCCGCTAAAGGGGAAGTGGATGAAGCAATCGCACTCTACAATCAGTCTTTGGAAATAAATGAACGCATTGGTGATGTTCAAACCAAACCCTCGACGTTGCACCAACTAGCAATGATCTACGCCGATAAAGGGGAAGTGGATGAAGCAATCGCACTTTACAATCAGTCCTTGGAAATAAATGAATGCACTGGTAATGTCAAAGGCATAGCGGCAACGTTGCACTGTCTAGGACATATCTACGCCAACAAAGGAGAAATGGATCAAGCAACGGCACTTTTCAATCAGTCTTTGGAAATAAATGAATGCATTGGTGGAAATGTCCAAGGCAAAGCGGCGACGTTGCACCAACTAGCAATGATCTACGCCAACAAAGGAGAAATGGATCAAGCAACGGCACTTTTTAATCAGTCTTTGGAAGTTTTTGAACTCATTGGAGATGTCCAAGGCAAAGCGACGATGTTGAACCAACTGGCAGGTATCTACGCCAAGAAAGGGGAAGTGGATGAAGCGATTGCACTTCTCAATCAGTCTTTAGAAATAAATGAACGCATTGGAAATGTCCAAGGCAAAGCGGTGGCGTTGCACAATCTGGGAATGATGTACACCAACAAAGGGGAAGTAGATGAAGCGATCGCACTCTACAATCAGTCTTTGGAAATAAAACAAAGCATTGGTAATATCAAAGGCATAGCGGCAACTTTGCACCAACTAGCAATGATCTACGCCAACAAAGGGGAAGTGGATGAAGCAATCGCACTTTTCAATCAGTCTTTGGAAGTTTTTGAACGTATTGGTGATGCTTATTGGAAAGGACTAACGTTGCATAATATGGCAAGTATCTACGCCATGAAAGGGGAAGTGGATGAAGCGATAGCACTTTTCTATGAGTCTTTAGAACTTTTTGAACGTATTGGTAATGTCCAATGCAAAGCGACGACGTTGCATGAACTGGGAATGATCTACGCCGACAAAGGAGAAGTAGAACCAGCGATCGCACTTTTGAATCAGTCTTTGGAAGTTTTTGAACCCATTGGTAATCTCCAAAGCAAAGCGGCGATCTTGCACCAACTGGGACATATCTACGCCAAGAAAAGGGAAATCGATGAAGCGATCGCATTTTTCAATCAGTCTTTGGAAATAAAAGAACGCATTGGAGATGTCCAAACCAAAGCGGCGACGTTGCAATCTCTGGGAGTTCTCTACGCCAACAAAGGGGAAATCTACGCCAACAAAGGGGAAGTGGATGAAGCGATCGCACTCTACAATCAGTCTTTGGAAATATTTGAACGCATTGGTAATGTCCAAGGCAAAGCGGCGACGTTGAACAATCTGGGATATATTTACGCCAACAAAGGGGAAGTGGATCAAGCGATCGCACTCTACAATCAATCTTTGGAAATAACTGAACGCATTGGTGATGTCAAAACTAAAGCGGCGACGTTGCACCAACTGGGAATTCTCTACGCTAACAAAGGGGAAGTGGATTAAGCGATCGCACTCTACAATCAGTCTTTGGAAATAAATGAACGCACTGGTAATGCCCAAGGTAAAGCGGCGACATTGTTCAATCAATCTTTGGAAATAACAGAACGCCTTGGTGATGTTCAAACCAAAGCAATGACTTTGTGGTGGTTATGAGGTTTGGCAGAACAGCAGGGTGAATACACTAAAGCGATATCCTATTTGCAACCAGCTTTAGAGATTTTGCAGCTATTGAAGTCACCGGATGCTGAAAGTGTGAGTGCAAGTCTTGATAGGTTAATGCGTAATTCGTAATTCGTAATTCGTAATTACAGGACGGAAAGATTTTTTGTCTCACGCAAGGGCGCAAAGAAGAACGCGAGAGTGTTTTCTTAATAAATGAAAATTGCTGTAATGAGTCTTTGATACTCGCGCGAGAGTCTTTGATACTCGCGAACGAGTCTTTGATACTCGTGAATGAGCCTTTGATACTCGCGAACGAGTCTTTGATACTCGTGAATGAGTCTTTGATACTCGCGGACGAGTCTTTGATACTCGTGGATGAGTCTTTGATACTCGTGGATGAGTCTTGGATACTCGTGGATGAGTCTTGGATACTCGTGGATGAGTCTTTGATACTCGTGGATGAGTCTTTGATACTGATTAACGTACTGTGCAACTTCTTTCTCTCAAACTTAACCCCCAATTTCTTACCTACAAGGGACGCTACCGTGTACACACATCTAGATGCTGTGTAGAATGTGGTTTGATCCCCCTAAATCCCCCTTAAAAAGGGGGACTTTAAGAACTTTTTCCCACCTTTTCAAGGAGTGTAAAGGGATAAACACTAGAAACTATGATGAACAACCTCAACAGTAGCAATTTCCATTTACCTTACAATCCAAAGCTTGTAGAAAGAGCAAAAGAACTTCGCAAAAATATGACCCCAGCAGAAAAAAAGCTGTGGTGTGAATATCTGAGTGATTTTCAATTTCGGGTTTTAAGACAAAGACCAATTAATCATTTTATAGTTGATTTCTACTGTCCTACTTTACAAGTAGTTATTGAAATTGATGGGGATAGCCATTTTACAGATGAAGGTCAAGATTATGACATAGAGAGAACACATATTCTAGAAGGCTATGGTTTAAAGATTATTAGGTTTACAAATAGTCAAGTTTTAAATCAATTTGATAGTGTGTGTGAGCAGATACAGGGTTTAATCCCTCCTAAACTCCCTTTTAAGCAGAAAAATTCTCAAAGTCCCCCTTTTTAAGGGGGATTTAGGGGGATCTAAAACGTTTTGCTACCGACCAGAAGACTTTTAAAACATCCTCTTAGATTAAATCAGGATCTATGCCAAGCGATCGCAACCGTTCTACTAATAATTGGGCGCGTTGTTGGGCAAGTTGTGCTTGTTCTTGTGGTGTTAAAAGCCTTTGTCTTTGCTGATCATACCAATACAACCACTCACGGGGAATACCTAGATAAGTTCCCCTTTCCATGCCAATCGCTAAACCTATCTCTGGCAACCAAACGCGATCGCCATTAAGTAATTCATAAGTATTATTAACTAATTTGTAAACTTCTAAACGTGGCTTGTCGCAACGAAATGGGTTGTAAATTACATAATACAAAAACCCCAATTTTGCATACTCTACTTTCTTAGTTGAGTACTCACTGCGAACTATCTGAGATACCACCTCAAGTACTAATATCGGTAGTTTCTTTTCTTCCCAAAGCACATAACTAGAGCGGAGGTTTTCATCATAAAATCGCTTTACACCCAGACTCAAAAACGCATCTGGGACTATTGCTGGTAAATTTGGGTCGTAATAAATCCCCATACGAATACCAAAAAACCAATCCATGCTATCTGCCCAAGCCATTGCTAATACGCTTCTGAGTAAATCAGGAATTGATTTTTGTAATTGATTATCTACTGGGGTATCGTCAGAGTCAGGTAGCTCTTTTGAAGAGGGCAAACGAGCTAATGGATCGTAATTTACAATGATGAATTTACGTTTCTCAGTTATTAGTACATCTTTATTTTATTAATGAATTTTGATAGCAATTCAACACATCCTAATTTTATTTACAAATATCGAGAAACTCAGAACCCCGACTTCTTCAAGAAGTCGGGGTTCTTTTGCTCATTGGATATTAATTTTCCACTTGCTTGAGCTTTTGAAAAATTTCATCAAGTGGCGACTCAGATTCATCAGGACAAAATTCTAAAGCAAGTCTAACTTTTCCTTTTTTCCATCCCAAAGTACTAAATTGCAAAACTTCACAACTTAATCCTTGGGTATACAAATTTACTTCGTCTGTTTCTTCTGCTCCAACATATTCCTTAATTGCTGTAATCAAATCACGGACTTTAAAAGTTTTGGCAATATTTAACTTATTAAAAGTGTCTGGTTCTATAGACACAACTTCATCATGGTTTAGTATCTCGAATCCATCTTCCATAAAAATCTCCTGTCAATAAATCTATATTTTCTAGAGATATAACAGTTCATCCGAAATAAAATGATAATTTAGTCATTGGTCATTAGTCCTTGGTTATTATCGTAATAATTCGTGTATTGCACAAAGGGGCGAAGAAAAACTCTTCACCCCTCTGCGTTTCAACTTATACCAATTTAATGTGAAGTTGCACATATCTTGATCCCCCTAAATCCCCCTTAAAAAGGGGGACTTTGAATTCCCCCCTTTTTAAGGGGGGCTAGTGGGGATCGAATTCTATGCAGCTTCATAAAGAATTGGTATTAAACACTTAACTCACTATCGTTTTACGCGAGATATTACTAAGTGCTGAGTTATGAGTAAAAGTAAAATACTCAACACTCAGTACTGTCTTGATGAGGTTCTTAAAAAAACCAACCGTAAGAATGCAAACCTTTACCCAAAAGATTTACACCGAGATAGCAAACCCAAACCACAAGCAAGCCAGTGGAGGCTAAAATTGCTGGACGACGCCCTTGCCAACCGCGAGTAATTCTGGCGTGAAGGTAGGCGGCGAATACTAACCAGGTGATTAATGCCCAAGTTTCTTTCGGNTCCCAACTCCAGTAGGAACCCCAGGCTTCGTTAGCCCAAACGCCACCGGCAATGATGCCAATTGTCAGCAGGGGAAATCCTAGTCCGATGATGCGATAGCTGATGTTGTCGAGGGTTTCGGCAAGGCTAAGGCGCTGGGGTGAAAGAGGTACAGCAGATGCTACGGTTTGAGATTCAGGGGTAGTCACTAAATTCAAAACAGCAGTGTTACCGTTACCGTTGCCATTGCTACTAGTTTCAAAACGGGCAAAGCCGTTATTTTCGACAGCGGGGGCTGGTGATTGAGAAATTACTTCAGACGCTTTGTGCAAGCGGTAGCCGTTACTACGATAACCACCAGCACCAACGGAACTGCCTTGTAGTTGGATATTTTGACCGCGAGTGACAATTAAGAAAGCGATCGCTAATAATGAACCCACCATCAAAGCAGAATAACTCAACATCATGACGCTGACGTGCATCATCAGCCAATTTGACTTCAAGGCAGGTACTAGAGGTTCTGACGCTTGCATCTGCGATGGTAGTGTCATAGTAGCAAAAGCAGTAATAGCCATTGCCACCGGAGCTGTTGCAACCCCTACTAAGCGGCTACGGCTACTATTTTCAGCAATCAGATGGACGGCGGTAATTCCCCAAGTTAAGAAAAACAGGGATTCATAGAGATTACTTAAGGGAAAGTAACCAGCTTCGATCCATCGTGCCCCTAATAGAGTCGCAATACTCAAATTTGCGATCGCCATCCCAGCTGTCCCCAAAGCGGCTAGATAAGGCAGATTCGGAAAAGCCGCTCCTCCCCAATACACCAGCATTGTTAGGAATAATATGGCAAAAGACGCATTGTCCAGCCAGTTCTGGAGTACAACCAGATTCATAAAGTGTTCTCTCCGTGGATGATTTAAAATATCGATTCTGACTTTGATCCTATATGTTTAGAGGGGAATCGGGAATGGGGCATTGGGCATNNNGAGTGCNNNGTGAGGAGTNNNGAGTTAGGAGTTTTGTTTACCCCTTCTTGTCCCCTTGTCACCCTATCCTCTTATCTCCCTACTCCCCATTCCCTATTTAACAGAGTTACTCTTACTCCCCTCTGGACTGGGCAATGTAGTCGCGTTAGTAACTTTTTTAAGTTCGATAAAAATATCGTAACGGTTACTGCGATTATCGCTGACAGCAGATGTCATCCCAATTGAGCGCGTTGCATCTAGCAAAGTTTGTTGATTGGGAATTAGAGTTGGTAAAGGGAAATTTTTCACAGTTCGTTCCACATCTAGGAAAAATTGACCATTCGTCGGATTGGGTTCTGTAGGAACTGTTTGCTGGAAGGGAAGAGTACCAGCTAGTGTGTAGTTAGGTTTGGGAACAATTTTATCGGTGATGGGAGCGCCCACTACCAAGAAGGCGACATCTCCATCTAACCAACCGTGGGTGGCAGTTAATGTACCATAAGGTGATACCCAGTTAACAACGGGTTGACCTGCGACTTTCCCTGGTTGCACTTGGAACTGGTATTGATTTTTCATCACTTCATCCAGCTTACTGATGGATGCTTCAGCTGATTTACGTAGGCTTTGCCCCCCGTAGTCACCGCTTGTCTGTACCATGAACAGCAAACCCGCACGAAAATCATTTGGTGAACCTTCTTTTGGAGTAGCAGGAATTACTGATAAGGAAAACTCCCCTTTCATCCAACTAAGCAAATCTTTCTCCAAATCGAGATCGGTAAGAGATTTTATCCCACCTCTAATCTGTTCTGGTGCGATCGGTGATAAAGGATTTCCCTGAGATGTTAAAACATAGTCTCTCCACAACCTCTGTAAGTTACCACCAGTCAGCATCATTAAGGTTTCTGCTGGTATGCGGCTTTGCATTTTCCCAGCTTTGTTTTCCACCACCAGCACACGTTGACTATTAGGGTTTAACCAAGAAACGCCCTTAAAGCGGATTCCTTCTGACTCTAAGGTTATTGTCCCCGCTAAACCTTGGTTATTTTGCAGTTGAGCCAAAACTTGAGCAGGTAAAGGGCGGTTTGGAGAAGCTGCGGCTATTTTCGCTGCTGTTGGCACATTGATATAAAACTGTCCAAAGGGTTGGTAGTTGGCAATTTTCGGGAAATTCTCAGTAAAGCCTCCTGTTGTGGCTAGAGATGTTTTATTTTTATAAGCATCAATCGCTCTGTCTGTGGCTTTAGGACTATCAGTTATGACTAAAAAACGCCCATCTAGTAATGCCGCTGAGAAATTTTGCCCTGCTTGCCCCTCACTTTGTTTGATGGCGATCCCTTGATAAGTACGATCGCTCCATTTGCCTTGTTTAAGGATTTTGGGTTGTGCCAAAATGCTTTTGGCGATTTCTGAATTTTTTACTGGCAATACCATTACCATCGACTGCTGATCGCTAGCAGCACTTTCATTGGTGGTAACTGGCTTGGGTGCAGGTTTATTCCCTGTAGTTGGGGCAAGAATTGCGATCGTCACGTCATCGCCTACCCAAGGAGCGATATCTTTTTGGAAGTCGTAACCATTATTAGTGAGAAAGCGATCGCGTAACTGGACTAAATTTTTGTCCAGTTCTGTTTGGGTTTCTTTTGTCCCAAACTGCCGCAATTTCTGCCACTGCTGGGGATCTGTTGTTAAGGAAACCGCAAACAGGGCATCACCAGGAATAATATTTGCACCTACTAGCAAATCGCTAGAAGATATTTGTCTCTGGGCTAACAACCAGTAGGCTACACTCCCCGCACTAATCAATAACCCAGCAGCCGAGAGCGTCAGCACCAGAGATGGTTTCTTATTTTTCTTCATCTGAACAGACACAAGAGGCGGTGCCATTGAAACCTGTACCTTATACTTGCAAACTTATTACTTGCTTGATTAGTCAAATACACCAACAGTATTACCCATTCTTTAGAGCAGTTAATTATATTAAATTTTTCTACCCTAGATGCTGATGTTACTTCGATAATCAACTTTCCGTAGCCTTTTAAAAGCTATGTTTTTGGCTCAGTTACCATTTTTAACACGCTTTGTTGAATTTCGTAGGATGTTTCCCTGAGATTAATTCCTCTGTCGGAAAGTTTTCACAAGTAAATCTGTTATTTCAAGCAATTCAGGGAACATAACATTTTTTTCGGAGTTACAGAAATTATATACAATCAGAAAACTCTAGGTAGTGTAATAGTTTTAGCGATTTCTCTCAATTCTCCTTAAAGTATGACCTCGCTCTAAGAACTCTGTTGTTATGCGATTTGGTTGGAAAATCGTTCTATCGGAACTTAAACACTTTGGAGGCAGAAACAAGCCTCANAACCATGTAGGGCAAGGTAAATACACCAAATACNNNAAAACAGCCCAAACCCAGATATATCAANNNACTAAGCAAAACGATGTCAAAAACTTTCTGTACACAGGTTTGAGGCTCTTTTTGGGTATTTTTATATCTAAATCCCACTATTGCTTTCCTCTCAAGGCATTAATGCCTCTTGCCATCTCAAAATAAGCGAACGTACAGATATAACTAACTGGACAAAGCTGCAAGCCAATTTGAGCTACTTGTCTTTACTTGATAGCGATCGCCCACCTATACTTGCAACTCAAATCCAGGTAGTATATCCTCTCCAGAAACAATCGCTGGCATTTGCACAACTTCTACAGCTTTTAAAAGTCGGTAAATTTCAACTTGGCGATCTTGAGGATTAATCAGCCAACCCAAGCGCAGACCATTTTTAATATATTCCTGCATTTTCTCTTGAATCGGTGCAAGGCGATCTGTCTCCGAACGCAGTTCAATCACAAAGTCGGGTACAAGTGGCGGAAATTTTTTTCGTTGTTCTGGTGTTAAAGCTTCCCACCGCTCTAATTTTACCCAAGCAGCATCAGGAGAACGTTTTGCACCGTTAGGAAGTATAAAGATAGTTGAAGAACTAAAAACTTTCCCTAATTTAGCTTGACGATTCCAAATTTCTAAATCAGCAATCAGTCCAGCTTCCTGATTTCCGCTTTCTCCTCCGACTGGTGGCACAATTATTAATTCTCCAGATGCGTTCATTTCCAGGCTGACATCACGATTGGCAATACACAATTGATAAAATTGCTCATCGGTTAAATGAGCAATCGGTCCTAGATTTAGCACAACAGTATTCATTAAACCTTTCCTCTTGTCTTTCTTGCTAACATCAGTAGGAAATTATTGCTTGTTGGAAGATTTCTTGAAGTGTAATTTAAAACCCTCCTATACTTATACTTGCAACTCAAATCCAGGTAGTATATCCTCTCCAGAAACAATCGCTGGCATTTGTACAACTTCTACAGCTTTTAAAAGTCGGTAAATTTCAACTTGGCGATCTTGAGGATTAATCAGCCAACCCAACCGCAGACCATTTTGAATGTATTCCTGCATTTTCTCTTGAATTGGTGCAAGGCGATCTGTCTCAGAACGCAGTTCAATCACAAAGTCGGGTACAAGTGGCGGAAATTTTTTTCGTTGTTCTGGTGTTAAAGCTTCCCACCGCTCCAATTTTACCCAAGCAGCATCAGGAGAACGTTTTGCACCGTTGGGAAGTATAAAGATAGTTGAAGAACTAAAAACTTTCCCTAATTTAGCTTGACGATTCCAATTATTTAAGTCTGTAATTAAATCTGCTTCTTGATTTCCGCTTTCTCCTCCTACTGGTGGCACAATTATTAATTCTCCAGATGCGTTCATTTCCAGGCTGACATCACGATTGGCAATACACAATTGATAAAATTGCTCATCGGTTAAATGAGCAATCGGTCCTAGATTTAGCACAACAGTATTCATTAAATTTTTCCTCGTGTCTTTCTTGCTAACATCAGTAGGAAATTATTGCTTGTTGGAAGATTTCTTGAGGTGTAATTTATCGGGAAGTGCGAGAAATTCTTTGAGGGTGAGTTGGGTTTTGAGTTGAATCATAGTTGATCTTGGGGAATGACTCTATTTTAAAGAGGATGCGATCGCTAAACAACGGCAAAGCATCACCGAAAACTCATTAGTTTAACGGCACACTACCAGAAGCGATCGCTGCAACAATAATTCAACGTTCCTTTGATAATTTCATTGCATGATTTCAGCTACTTATTTTTACTCGATAGCGATCGGCCTACATCATGGCTTCTTACTGATTTTTGGAATTTAATTGCATAGCCCCCAAATATTTAGTTAAATAAGGTGAAAAAACTTCATAAATTAATGTCAGTGGCTGCCCATGATGCCAAAACAAGTAGTGGCGACCCCAAAAAGGCCCAGTTACACCAAAACCAGACTCTAGTGCCAATGAGTCACCGTAGTAAATTCCTCGAACATCCCGATACAATTCTGTGCGAAGACGAGCTAAACTTGCCCAAATTGGTAATGAACGGTTTTGTAAATACTCATCAACATGACTGGCTTCCCACCACGAAGTAGCATAGGCTAATCTTTGACCAGAAGCGGTACGCAGCCATACTTGTCGCCGTAATCGTGGTTCTGGGACAGCTTGGATTAACTCAGGAGCAGCATCCAAGTCGATGCCAATCAATGACATATCAATAACATCTACTTCTACAGCCTCACCTGTGAGCAATTCTAAGTGACGTGTTGGAGAGCCGTCACCCAAAAGCATTAGCTGCCATGCAGGTGCTAGCTGAGTGTGAGGTAAACTTTGTTGAATTATTTCCTCCCCTCCTTGCCAAATCGGAGTGAGGCGATGCCAAGCTGGTGGCAGTGTTAGGTTGTTTGTCGGCGGAAAAGAAATAGTCAATGCTTTTTACAAAACTTCACCTATTTCTATAAAAGCATAAAAAACTAGTACTTTGACAAGGCAATTCTTAATATGTAGTAAGCACTGAGTGGTTCCGAAAAGGACTAAAGTCTTCACTACAAACTTAATATTTAAGGGTCAATAGTCTAAGGTTTTTTGACCTGTAACTATTGACCCTATGCTTAAACAAGCAAAAATGCGGATGGGGAGACTCGAACTCCCAAGGCAAAGCCACACGCACCTCAAGCGTGCGCGTATACCAATTCCGCCACATCCGCATGGTTTCTCTAAGAATAGACTATAGCATAAGAAAATAATTATAGTAAGGTGATATCTAAATTCAGTTGCTCAAAAATATAAATTTTCTCCAGGCGGTATCAGACTGACAGAAATTTAGCAGTTGTACAAGTGATATTGAAAAGGGTTGGAGCTACTAGAGCGACTGTGTTCGGCGGGGTGCGATGTCTACGACGGGCTACGCCTATGCAAAAGCCCAGCTTGGTAGTCTAGCCAAGACTTACAGCAGCAATGTTGTTAGTGTAGTAAGACCCGTAGAGGCAGTAAGCCTGCAATATGCAAGTTTGCTTAGGATCAGGGTGGCGAATCTCCTGCAATAATTTGAAATAATGCGGAAGCGTTGTTTTAAGTTGGATCAGAGAAAATGTCAATCTACTGGTAATGATATCGAAACTAAAAAATGAAGTTTGACAAAATATTAATTGCCAATCGGGGAGAAATCGCCCTTCGCATTCTCCGCGCCTGTGAAGAAATGGGAATTGCCACAGTTGCGGTTCACTCCACCGTTGACCGTAATGCTCTGCACGTCCAACTTGCTGATGAAGCGGTTTGCATTGGCGAACCCGCTAGCAGTAAAAGTTATTTGAATATTCCCAATATTATTGCTGCTGCACTGACGCGCAATGCTACTGCCATTCATCCAGGTTATGGTTTTTTGGCAGAAAATGCCCGGTTTGCGGAAATCTGTGCCGACCATCATATTGCTTTTATTGGCCCAACTCCAGAAGCTATGAGACGGATGGGCGATAAATCCACTGCCAAAGAAACCATGCAAAAAGCTGGAGTCCCGACAGTACCAGGTAGTGAGGGATTGGTAGAATCCGAGCAAGAAGGATTAGGATTCGCCAAGGATATCGGCTATCCAGTGATGATCAAAGCTACAGCAGGTGGCGGGGGACGGGGTATGCGCCTAGTTCGTTCTGAAGACGAATTTGTGAAACTTTTTCTCGCAGCCCAAGGCGAAGCAGGAGCAGCTTTTGGGAATTCTGGCGTTTACATAGAAAAATTTATTGAACGTCCCCGCCACATCGAATTCCAAATTTTGGCGGATAACTACGGTAATGTCATCCATTTGGGTGAACGGGATTGCTCAATTCAGCGCCGGAATCAAAAGCTGTTAGAAGAAGCTCCTAGTCCGGCTCTCGACCAAGACCTACGTGAGAAAATGGGACAAGCTGCCGTCAAAGCGGCCCAATTCATTAACTACAGTGGGGCGGGTACTATTGAGTTTCTCTTGGATAGATCCGGTAAATTCTACTTTATGGAAATGAACACCCGGATTCAAGTAGAACATCCTGTAACAGAGATGATTACTGGGATTGACTTAGTTGCTGAACAAATTCGCATTGCTCAAGGTGAAAGGCTCAAGCTGACCCAAGACCAAGTAGTATTACGAGGTCATGCGATCGAATGCCGAATCAACGCTGAAGATCCCGACCATGATTTTCGCCCTTCTCCTGGACGGATTAGTAGCTATCTGCCTCCCGGAGGACCTGGTGTTCGGATTGATTCCCACGTTTACACAGACTATCAAATCCCACCCTACTACGATTCTTTGATCGGCAAGTTAATTGTTTGGGCACCAGACAGAGCTACTGCGATTAACCGCATGAAACGCGCACTGAGAGAATGTGCCATCACTGGACTACCTACCACCATCGGGTTTCATCAAAAAATTATGGAAACTCCACAGTTTTTACAGGGTAACGTCTATACAAATTTTGTGCAGGAAATGAACGGTTAGGGAAGTGGGAAGGTTACAGGTTATAGGTTACAGGGGACAGGGTTATAATAACCTGTAACCTGTCCCCTGTAACCTGTACCCTAATTAACACGAGATAGCATAGTCAGCAATCCTTGTTGACCTAGTAGGATTTCTCGCAGGAGACTAAAGATACCAACCCAAATAATAGGTGTAATGTCTACCCCGCCTATGGGTTGCACCAGCTTTCGCAACGGGATTAAAAATGGCTCAGTGGGCCAAGCTATTAAATTAAACGGCAAACGATTCAGATCCACTTGCGGATACCAAGTGAGAATGATACGAAATATAAATAAGAATGTCATCACCCCTAACACAGGGCCAAGAATCCAAGCAGTCAGGTTAACACCAGTCATCGGTTTTAGGTACTATCTATCTGTAACAAAAGAAAAAAACTTAGGCGCAGGCAAGTTGCGCTTTGCGTAGACATAGCTACAAAATTTTAAGCTTTGTAAAGCACTCCGATCTTTATTTTAACTAAATGCTGTCACTTCTTTCTGAAATAGAAAAGCGAACTCGCCCATGTGATTAACTCAATAACTGGTGAAAGAAGTTACCAAGTTTGGCAGTTCAGAGTTAGAGGCTTCTCAAGAAAGTAATACACTATTAAAATTAGGATGAAGTGTGTAAAAAAAGGTTGAGAAGTATGACGCCTTCTTTAGCAAATTTTCTTTGGAGTCTGCTATGGGGTACAGCAATTGTTGTAATCCCCGCTACAGTTGGTCTAATTTTCATTAGCCAAAAAGATAAAATACAGCGTTCATAATGCTTATGAGAGTTAAATTAGCTCTCATAATCGATTGTCTGTCAGCTATCTACTTAATTGCACTAAAAGCAGCATACATTGCGACTGGTGGCAGTTGTAGCTGACAGACATAGACGTTTTTACTTTTCGGTGAATAGCTTCAGAGCTTCTTTGCCAGAGGCTTTGAAGCTTCAATATATCGTGCCTAATTACAGTAGTGATTTTAATTGTGACTCGCTAACATAGATTTGATATTGGGAAAACAGCAATGATAAATTTTGGGCTGAACTCAGCCAGTTTTCTGGCTCAGGTAAATTTTGGGGCAAATTCAGCCAGTATTCTAGGAATTTTCCTGGCTGTGGCTGGGGCAGCACTGTATTTTCTCCGCACTGTGCGCCCAGAATTGTCACGAGATCAAGATATCTTTTTTGCAGCAGTTGGCTTGCTTTGCGGCTTCATTCTGGTCTTTCAAGGATGGCGGCTTGACCCGATTCTACAATTTGGTCAATTGCTTTTAGTTGGCACAACTGTATTTTTTGCAGTTGAAAGTATTCGCCTGCGGAGTATAGCTACCCAGCAAGCAAAGCGTAATACTCCGATTGTGGACGAAGACCGACAGGTTAGCGATCGCTATTCGTACAACGATCGCAGAAAGTATCAAGCTGAAATGGATGCAGATTTAGAACCACTGCCTTATGAAGACGAGGAAGAACGCCCCGTGCGTGCCCGGATTCGCGGTAGCAGGGATGAGATTTCTACTCGTGATAACTACTACGAGGAGCAACCCCCCCGTCGTTCAGAACGCCGCAACAGCAGCAGTAGTGAAAGACAGGCTCCATCTGATAGAACGCGTCGGCGGACTTCTGGTCGTCCTGTGAATCGCCCTTCTGAAAGCTCTGAAGATGAAAATTGGGGTTCTTCATCTAGGCAAGTTGATGATTGGGAAAGTTCGGGTGGGGAAGTCAGAAAACCTTCTCGCCGTAGTAATAACGGGCCTCAGCGTCCCGAAAGTCGTGAAGATGATATTTCTTCCAGACCGAGAAGGCGTCGTCCACCCACTGACTCAACTCCTCGAAGACCGCGCGAAGATGATGATGCAATCCCAACTGATTATGTACCATACAGCCCAATGGAAAAACCAAATGAGGGGCCAGATAATTTGACCGATTTTGATGATGATATTTAAAACAGTTGGCGTGCAAGTAAGTTTAGAGACGACGGAAAACAGTTGAGGTGGAAAAATTTACGCCTACATTTTGGCTCCAAAGACCAATTCATTGGAGCCTGGTTTTTGGTTTAACAAGTTTGCTTGTATCTTGTGGTTCTAACGATATTCCCATCGGGCCTACTTCTCTTAACAGTCGCTACACCGAGGAGCAACCTGCTTTGAGTGGAAACGGGCGCTTTTTAGCGTTTGTATCTAATCGGAATGGTAATCAGCAGCTACTAGTGTACGATTTGGAGAGGCAAGTTTTTATTGGTACACCGGGGATAAACCGACAGGAGACAATTGCCGAAAGTCCTAGTTTGAGCTACACCGGGCGTTATATTTCTTATCTTACTAGCGATCAAGGTAGACCAGTGGTAGCGCTTTACGATCGCGCTACGCAACAGTCGCAAATTGTCACACCAATTTATCGCGGCTGGGTCAGAAAACCAAATATTAGTCCAGATGGACGTTATGTTGTCTTTGAAACCGCCACTCGTGGTCAGTGGGATATTGAAGTCCTAGACCGGGGGCCAAATATTGAGTTAGATATTCCCAACGGTGCAACCGTAGGTTCACCTCCGTAGGGGAGAAAGTTAGGAGTTAGGAGTTAGGAGTTGTGAGACTATTGACTAATTACTAATGACTAATTATATGAAACGTGTTTTTTTTATACCTGTATTTTTCTGTTTAAGTTTATTGACTGGGTGTTTTGGCTACCCTCGCCTTTTGAGTTATCCCTTTGATCCAGGGGGTCGGAGTCTCAATAGTTTAGCGTCGGAATTAAACCCCCAAATTTCTGGGAGATACATTGTTTTTATTACTGACCGACGCGGTAGCCAAGATGTTTATATGTTTGATACGGTAAATCGTGATTTGGTTGATTTGCCAGGTTTAAATTCCTTTGATGCGATCGCAAATCATCCTAGCGTTTCACAAGATGGTCGTTATATTGTGTTTGCTGCTAGCCGTCAGGGGCGATCGGCTATTTTTCTCTACGACAGAGAAACACGCCAATCGCGGAATTTGACCAATAACCTGCAAGCCGAAGTCCGTAACCCTACAATTAGCGCTGATGGTAGCAGAATCGCTTTTGAGTCTAGTAACAATGGTCAGTGGGATGTTTTAGTATATGACCGTTTTGGACAACCGTTAAATATACCTCAAGAACCGCGTTGAACTAAAGTTAAGAGTTAGAAGTGAGGAGTTATGAGTTAAAAATTCCTAACTCCTAACTCCTAACTCATAACTCATAACTCCTAAGTTTTACTTCTAACTCCTCACCTCTAACTTTTGTTTTCTACTTGTTGCACAGATTCAATGAGCAATCGCACTTGTTTTGTCCCCTCAGAAGCTTCAAATGATAGGGGAAACTTACCCCGGAGGATCATCCGCAAGCCGAGGGGTGCAAGACTGAGTAATCCTTTTAAATCCTGAAAATAATTACCGACAACTTGTAAACCAAATTGACGTTCATCAATCCAACCACCTTCTTTAACCAAATCTACCAATACTTTCCGGTGACGAATTGAGCGACTATCGCTGGCTTGTTTCTGGGTGAGAATTTCTTGTTTAACTTTGGTGATTTGTTCTAATGGTGCAACTTCCATTGGACAAACTGAATCGCAGTATAAACAACGGGTGCAACCCCACACACCTTTAGTCCCTTCGTTGTAGCTTTCTAAGCGATTTTCGGTGTCGCTATCGCGGGAGTCTGCTACCATTCGGTAAGCTTTGGCAAGGGCATGGGGACCTACAAAGTCTGGATTAACTTCACGAGCGTTGCATTCAGAGTAACAAGCACCGCACATAATACAGTTACCAGTTTGATCGAGACGCGATCGCTCTTGTGGTGTTTGCAAAAACTCTCTTTCTGGTACTTGTCGTGCTGCCGTACTCACATAAGGGGCAACTGCCTCTAGATTATTCCAAAAGCTGCTCATATCTACAACCAAATCTTTAATCACGGGCATATTGCCAAGAGGTGCGATCGTGATTTCATCAATAGCATTTACTTTACTTTGAGATGATGGTATTTGTTGTAATCTGGCAAGTTCACTCCCAACATTTTCTTTACAAGCTAAAGCCGAACGCCCATTAATTCGCACAGCACAGCTACCACAAATAGTATTGCGGCAATTTTTGCGAAATGCCAAAGTTCCATCTTGCTCCCACTTAATTTGATTGAGGCAATCCAAGATTGTATTACCTGGTTCGGCTTCCACAAGGTAGGTTTGTACAACAGGGGAGGAATTTTGTTGCTGTCGAATGACCTTAAAAATAACTTCCATAACTACTAACCAAAATTTTAAAATTACTTCACCAGCCTCAACAATCATGAGTCAAAGCAGGTAGTTGCGAAAAGGGAGTTATGCTTTTTCGCCCCTAATTCAAATCCTGGTGTTAATAGGCTGACGATTCAAGGGCGACTGATTCTAGTTTAAGGATAACCATTAAAATTTTACTTGTAGTAGCACTGTCGGCAAGATTTTCGTCAAATTCTGAGTTAAAACGCCAAAAATGTAATCGCAGCTTTGCATTGAATTTACCTGTTTGGAATGTAAAGGAAAGAGGGTTTGCTTAAAAAGTAACTTAAGTTGATCTTTGACCTAGCGATCGTATCCAAATGAAATGTATGTGAAGTTAGCAACATGTCTTGATGTCAACTTGAGTCAAGTAGTCCTGACAGTAAAATTCCACCTTCGCTACCACTTGACGGAATTTTTTGATTATATAGAAGTCTGAAAGCCCATGTTTAATATATAGTAGTGGCAATCAAGCACTAGGCAGATGTTAAGAGATTTGTTCTTCCCATAGACAGACGTGTAAAATCTTCTGACTGCTTTTGACCTGAAGATAATAAACCGAAGAAAAATCCCCACCACTTTCAAAGAAAAGTTAGAGCACCGCGAAACCCGGAGGTGAGAGACTTTTCGCTTTTTGGCTTGCTCTCAATCAAGAAAATATGGGATTGAACTCATTGGTCAAAACTGCTCGTCTCAATTATATAAATTTTTATAAAAGCCAGATAGCAATGCTCACGCTTGCAATAAAGGGTTAAGAAAATCGTCACTGCTTTTTTCTTCTTTTAGTCCAGGAATTTAAATAAAAATTTACCAGCAACTTTAATTCAAAATTAAACAACTATTTTGCTATTATTAGTCCATGCTAGTATTTAATATAAAATTACGAAGTAGCAAAACCAGAATCAATAGCCGTATCAGCGCGGTTACTACTGCTTTGTTGATTCGTAATGTAGAGACAAGAAAATTCGCGTCTCTACTGGTAGGACAAAAGGGTGTATGCCCGTAGGACTCTATTGAAATACTATGCTGTCCTAAGCTTGAGAGGACGAGTGGAGAAAACTCTACTTGCTCATTGCCAAGAAAGGCAAGCACTGAAAGTGAAAAACCTGCAATTTTTTGGGTCTACGACTTATTTGCAGTAGAACTAACCCCATTTGTAAAGGTGGCTGAAAGTTACACCGCTACAGTAACGCCAAAGGAGAAAATAGTTTTCTTTCTGATGGCGAATAATGGTTAAAAGTGCCGTAACATCACCAAAATTAATGTCTGTGGCAACTATGGCCTCTAGTTGGTTGTAGACAACCATATATAGAAGTGCTTTTGGCTCCTATCGGCAGGAATTCACCCGTTACACTAGGGTCTTCAGTAGCTCTATGCAAATGCTAAAAAATTAAATGCTGGCATGAGACTACATAATTTATCAGTTTGGAGAGAGTAAGGAAAATTTGAGCATAATGACTGAAACTGCAACCGCGCCATTAACTGGAAAAGCACTACTTGCTAAAGTAAAAGAACTTTCCACATTACCACGCCGAGAAAGAGCTAAACAGTGCGGCTATTACACTGTTACTAAGAATAACCAAGTTCGTGTCAATCTCACCGATTTTTATGACGCTTTGCTGTCTGCTAGGGGAATTCCTCTAAGTCCAGAAGCACCTAAAGATGGTCGTGGTCGTGAACCGACATATCGGGTTAGTGTCCATCAAAATGGTCAGATTGTAATTGGTGCTACATATACCAAAGCAATGGGCTTGAAGGCTGGAGATGAGTTTGAAATTAGGCTGGGATACAAACATATTCACCTAATTCAACTAGGTGAAAGCGATAAAAAACTAACCTCACAAGATATAGATTCTGACGAATCAGACGAAGATTTGGAAGACGAAGACTAAATTTGCTGATGGTAAGGATAAGTTTCAGTGATGATAACTTGTCCTTACCCCCACAGCAAACTGGTAGCCAGCTAAAAAATACGATTAGACCCCTTGCAGAAGTCACCAAATTGAGTAGAGTCTTGATTAATCAGCAAGAAATCTATAATGCAAGAAGTCTATCGTGTTTTTTTGTTTATTTTGATAACTTTCTTTGAATCTTCGGTCAACGCCTTACTGGCGTTTATAGAAAATGCACCGCCACTAGTTATAGTGACGGCATTTTTTCTTTTCTGGATAGTTTGCTGGTTGCCAGTAGCAACAGTATCGGCAATATTGCTTAATTGGCAACCTCCTAAACCTTTACAGCCAGAGCAAAAAATGCCGTTATTGGTGTCACTTTACCTATTAGCTCCCCCGATCCTCTGGGGAGTTGTTTGGTTGACTAATAAATCTTTTTCAGATTACGGCTTTGTTGGCAATCTTTCAACTCTTGGTTTTTTAGCACTAGGTTTTAGTTTAGGAGTGCTGAGTCTAGCTATTGTATTTGGTGGGCAATTCGGGTTAGGTTGGTGTTCTTTTGAAAAGTCGAATTTCAAGTTACTACTACCCATCTTGCTACCAATTTTCTTGATAGCGTTGTTAGTCGGTGGGATAGAAGAGTTAGTTTTTCGCGGTTTCCTGTTCACAGAATTAGCGCAGGATTACCCAGTTTGGGTAGCAGCAGCAATTTCTAGCTTGATTTTTGCCTTGTTACACCTGATTTGGGAGCAACGCGAAACTGCACCCCAACTTCCTGGATTATGGCTGATGGGAATGGTGCTGGTATTAGCACGCTTTGCTACAAGTGGTAATTTGGGTTTAGCTTGGGGATTGCACGCAGGATGGGTATGGGCGATCGCTACCATAGATACAGCAGAACTAATTACTTACACTGGTATTGTCTCTGACTGGTTTACAGGTAAAAATAAAAAACCCTTAGCGGGCTTGGCGGGAATTATTTGTGTATTGGGAACTGGAGTAATTATCTGGTTCAACTCTTAAGTATTTTAATTTTCTGTAAAAAGTTGCTAGCCAGATCCCCGACTTCTCAAAGAAGTCGGGGATCTAAATCCACCCTTAGTACTAAAAACTACTCATTCCTTCTAATTCTGTCGATTTCTCGTTGTAATTCTTCAATTTGACGGCGTAAAACTTCTGTTTGACTTGCGGAAGATTCTGCTGCAACATTTACCGATCCGGAAGCAGGCGATCGCTGATAATTTCCTCGGCGAATTTGCTGATATTCTTCGGATACAGCCCACGCCCGTAAGTAATGTAAGCGTTCAACAGGGAAAGGATGACTCAACATCATACCCTGAGCGCCATTGTAGATCAAGAATTTATATATCTGATTCAGTCCATCTTCATCCAGTGCCTGATAATTTTCTGACTGCTTGATAAACTCTTGTAAACTACATTCATTGGCATATTTGTTACTACCGCCAGAGAGTTTCATCATCGTTGACATCACAGGATTCAAGTCATCCATTACTAGTAGTGCAGCGCGATCTGACGATAACTCGGCTTTGCGCCGCCACTCAAAAAAGGCATAAATCAAGCCTTGTGTGACAATATTACCGATGCCAAAGGTCAATTCTCCCAAGGCAGAAGCAGCATTCATCGCCCACATCGCCATTTGAATTAAAATAGTATGACCACATTTAATATGCCCCAGTTCATGGGCTAGCACCGTCCTCATCTCGGCTTCGTCTAGTAAGTCTAGTATCCCTGTATTTATGACTATATAAGGATTCTCTTGCCCCAGCGCATAGCTATTTGCTTGGGGATTTTGCGAGACAAACAGTGTTGGTTCTGGGTAAATGTCCAAATCTCGGACGCATTCCCGAAACATCTGGTAAATAGTGGAATATTGACGCGGCCCAACTTGGATGCTGTTACCCATTAGATAGACTAATTGAGGGCGTTCGTAGATAAATTCCACAAATTTACGAGCGATTAAATCAAATCCTGGTAAATTTCGTAAAGCTTGCTCGGCTTGGCGATCTAGTGGATGCCTGAAGGCTTCGCTGGAAATTCCTGTGTAAGTTGGCATAATTTAGGGTATTGGGTGATTGGTCATTGGTCATTGGTCATTAGCAAAGGACAAAGGACAAATGACAAATAACAAGATAATAGAAATGGGGCAATTGGAAGTAAAAATCACTTTGTATGGAATTGAAAGCGTGTGATTGAGGCAGAAGTTCATTTGTCACTACATAACTTTTTGCGATCGCAAGCGGGGTTCCCTTCCTGGCCCCATCATTTGACGATGGCACGGTTGGTAGCACGCGCCTTGCGCCTGGGACGTAGTGCCCTAATTCAAGTAGGGGCAGTTAGTGGCTATCAAGGGCGGTATCGTACTAGTTTCGTAGCATCAGCCCTAATGTGGCATGGCCCTGTAATTATTGTTGCTCAAGAAACAGTGCAGCAACTTCTACTGCGGGTGGAAATTCCCCGTCTACAGCAATGGCTACCAACCAATAAATCGATTAGGACAGGTGATGCTTGGCCTGATGCTGAGTTCCAAGGGCTACTCTTAACTTCCCCAGAAGCTTGGTTAAAAGGACAATTGGCTGGTGGTGGCTCACGCTTTCCCCAAGGCATCCCCACAATTATTGATGGGGTAGACGATCTCGAAGACTGGGTGCGTCATCAACTTACCCAAGATATTCAACCCGATGATTGGGATCAACTCATGCTAGCTTGTCCCAACCAAGCGGAGGCAATTCGCGAAGCACGGATACAACTAACACACGAACTTTTTCAGCATCCTGCTAATCCATATCATTGCTATCTAATTTCCCAGCCAGAAATAGAAATTTTGAGTCGTCTCTATTCTGCTTTCGAGTCAGTACAAACACTGCCAGAACCTTGGAAACAATTCTGGCAACAATTTCAAACCCTTGATGAAAATCTTTCCCCCCCTACTCTCTCATCTCCCCCTGCTCCCCCCCCTCTCTTCTGGGCGACTATTGCCCATCGACAAGGTTTATTTTCTTTGCACTACGCCCCAATGGAATTAGGAGAAATACTTTCACCTGTTTGGCAGCGACAACCAGTAGTTTTAATTGGTAGCGCTATCGAACCGGAAACTGAGGCTCCCCTTTTTCACCAGCGCTTGGGTTTGGACGATTTAACTTGCCTGAAGTTCTCTTCGGAAAGTCAAGCGGAAGCAATTCAACTGTATGTACCCTATAAGTTGCCTCTACCCAACACACCAGAATTTCAAGCGGCATTTATTCACAAAGTCCGCACACTGGTTTGTTTAAGTGCAACAGCACCAGGATTAACGGTTGTCTTGGTGGGGGATGTACCACTAAAGGCTCAAGTGGCTACAATTCTAGCCTCAGAGTTTGGTTCGCGGGTGCAAGTAGAAAAAACTTGTTTAGATGAAAATGGTATTTTGATTAGCGGTTGGGAATTTTGGCGAGAACATCAACGAGTCTTGCCAGCACCCCATCTATTAATCATTGCAACTTTGCCCCTACCATCTTTAGAAAATCCTCTGGTAGCTGGTAGGGTAGCTCTTTATAAGCGATCGCATCAAGATTGGTTCCGTTTATACTTGTTGCCAGCTGCCTTAAATGAATTACAACGAGCCATCGCTCCAGTACGAGAAAGTCAAGGGATTGTGGCTTTGCTTGATAGTCGTGTAGTTAACCGCAGCTACGGCGCTCAAATTCTCGCAGCTTTAAGTCCTCTAGCACGCATCAACTATCTCGATCCCAGCCTGTTTTCCAATGCCGAGGAGGAAAATTCTGCCTAAAGTTCAGTTACCAATGCCCAATTTAAATTTTGTCAACCAAAGCGCGATCGTCNNNAAGCAAGCACTATTATCAGCTTATAGAAGGNNNTGGATTCATTGTCTTTCTGTAGGCATGATTCCTGGCAAAATAAATTTAGAACCTAAGTAGAATTTGAGTTGCTGATTATGGGTGAAGCAAAGCGTCGTAAAACCACACTAGGGGAAACATACGGTCAAGAGACTCGGATCTTGTCTTGGGTTCCAATCACAAAAACTCAAGGCGAACAATTTGTCGCTTGGACTACTCGTGGTGCTTGGATAGGCATTGGTCTCATGGTTGTAGGATGGGCAACAATCCGTTTTATCGGCCCAGCTTTCGGTTGGTGGCAAGTAGTCTATTAATTCTGAATTCATAATTGAATTAGTTGGATATCTAGATATCCAACTAATTCAATCCCACAAACAAAGACAATTACGCGCGACTGTTTCGACAATCATGACAAATTACGTTAGCGCAAGGGTAGCAAGCTTGCGTACCCCTATGGGAAGGAAGCTAGGCGCAGCCTCTCGTACAAAGCGTTATGACTAATTACGAATTAGTTAACTGAGTTATTAATAAAAAATAATTACTCTCTTGGGATAGATAATCGAAATATATTATATATTCATTAAATTTGGCAAAACCAAACTAAGATAATAATCCTTCTAAATTATCGTGTTTTGGTTCGTACAACTTTTTAAAAATAATCCGAAAATACCTGTAAATATTGCCTAAATGGCAACATTGTTCTGCTGAGTTTAGGTATCGTCAGTATTAAGTTTTTCCATTGTCGATTCTACACTCAAATTTCTCTTACTAATTACGTTGGCTTTGTATAAAGTGTTGCTTTTATTCTCCAGCAACTACTTAATTTAGAATTTCCACTGTCATCTTCTTAACTTTACATATATGGGAGGAACGAATTTGGTATAACTAATCATTTGTATATACCAAAATCTACGTTAAAAAGAGAACAGATTAAAAATTTAAGCAAGAGACACTATAACGATGTAAAACTACATTCTGTCGTCTAATAACAGTGCATTTGACTGCACATAGCCAATATAAACCAAATATGTAGCTTTTCTGTAGTTGACTAGTGCTAAATTTAAGTTACTCTTAAAGCGGATCGCTTACTCTAAGAATCTACTCTGACAGAGGTGTATAAAGATATAGTTAAATTTAGCAATTCTGTCCGAAATTTTGAATTTGCAAACTGAATAGTTTGATACGGCTCTCAAAACCTCGATCCACTACCCTAAACAAGGTAGTCAATTAACGACTCAATATCATCTGTCTGGTAATTGTAATGAATAGTTTACAATACCAATGGGTGAGAAAATCTAAAGAAAATATAAAAGAAACTCAAATTACTGTGGTGTCTGGAGGACAAAAGTGTTTCTGAGACTAGCACATCAACATCGACAATTTGTCCAAGATTTGGTAATGAACCTACAAGCCTTGGCGATTGTATTAGAGCGACGTGGGTATCCTGCATCCTGCTATACCTGTGGCGACCAAATGAATAGTGCATCGTTTATGGTTAGCTTGGGTGATAACCATCTGATTCGATTTTTAGTGTCCGATTACGGCATTACTTGGACGGAAATGCGGGATGACCGCGAATTAATGAAGCTAGAGGGTGCGGAGGCAATTAGCCAGCTAGATGAACTGGCCGATCTTGTCAAGCAATCTATGCAAAATGATACAGGCTCTAAAACTCTTGCCAAGAAGTATTAAGTTTCAGAGATCGATAGCAAATTAGAAATTGATTAACGGTAACTGTTAATCAGTAATAGTGGTTTAGTTAGCGATCGCTCTTACCTATTTCTCCATTACCATTAAGTGATTGGACATAGCTAGCCCATCGCACATTTTCTGTAGCTGCCAAAATCTCATGAGCCGGATTTTCAGCCTACTCCTGCGGTCAAAATCACCGTTATTGCGCGTTACTAAGGTGTCCGATAGTGAATCTGGGCAGTAGCAGCAATTATAATGTCAGATGCCATACACTTAAAGTCCATTGCCAATTAAAATAAAGGATGCCCAATAGTACGGATGACTAAAGTCATTAACTGCTGCTACGGGTGCATTGTGAATTATTTCCTTCCAGTTTCCAGTAATTAATGAGACTTGAGCTTGACGTAAAGCTTCAGTTTTACTCATATTTTCAGTAGAGAGAATACCATAAAAAGCACTCATGAGTGCTTGCGTACCACCATCATCTACAGACCATAAAGAGGCGATCGCGGCTCTAGCGCCAGTTTGTTGCATCTGATAGCCAAAGCCCAAAATTTCCTCACCGTTACCTAACTTGCCTCCCAAACCGGTTTCACAGGCGCTCAACACTACCAAATCTACATTCGGGAGTGACCAAGTGGCGACATTTCTAAAATTAACGCGATCGCCATTCCCGAATAAAATAAACGAATCTTCTGGTTTACCAACCACAAAGGCTGCATGAGTCGCTAAATGGACAATCGTATAATCATCCATTTGGGGTACAGCGACTCTGGGGGTAAAGGCATCGTCTAAAAGTTTCGTAGTTTCAGGAACCGCAGCTGCTAGACTTTCCACCTCCCGCGTTGCAAAGGGTAAGCCAGCAAAAGCAACTTGTCGATTACCAACTTTGATTTGATAATTACCTTTAGTAAAAGCACCCGCTAAAACCCGCAAAGTAGATTGTTTTGGGGTGTTTAAGTTAGTTAGGCTAGCCGATGTAATGTGATTCAGATTAAAGCGCTGCACCAGCCATTGTTTGCCATCATATAAAGCAGTTAACGGAATGTAGCGTAACCGATCGTCTGGAGCGTAAATCAGAGTTTGCGTACCTGATAGCTTCAAGTCTTTCTCTATCGGTTTAATGAGCCAGTCATATAATTGGCGTGCAGGTGCTTTAATATTTCGACTGGGATTGATTAAAGCTTGGCGGAAAGCATCAATTGTTTGATAGAGGTTTTCGCGCTTGACAGCAACGGTGCGATGAATTGGTGGGGATTCAGGAGTTACCAATACCAATTCCAAACTATCTTTTAAAATCAGTGGGTAGAGTAGTGCTGATTTTTGAGGTAATCGCGCCAAATTATCTCGAAGTTCGTTGAGACTCTCCAAATCCAAATTTTGCCGCCTAGCTGTACGGCTAATTTGCTCTACCTGTGCTTTCACTGAAGGACTATTGATAAATTCGTTAAATCCATCTAGAAGTTGCTGTTGATTTAAGACTAATTGTTCGATGCGTTGTTTCTGTTCGAGCGATCGCTCCTTGGGGGGAATTTTCCGTAGTGTTGTCAGTTCCTTACCCAGCACAACAGCATTATCCACACTTTGATCCAGCTTTTGTTTAATTGGTTTTTCTGTTGCCGCTATATTAATACCTTTGACAGTACGTTGATTACCCGGCACGGTCTGGAGATATTCCTCTAGTTCTTCAACTTTGAGTAAATCCATTGTCCTTTGTGCTTCAGCAACACGTTCTTGTTTGAGCAATCGTTCACCCAAAATGCGATATGTCTGGCTAACAGTTATGTTGTAAGCATCTGGTTGCGGCGCACTCAATGCTGATGGATTCAAGCGAGCTTTCTCACGATTAATCAAGCAATGCTTGTAGAAAAAAATTGCTAACTCTGGCTGGTTTTGGATATCGAATAAGTAACCGATGTTACTGTAGGTTTTGCCAAGTCGAACCAGATCCCCAAGTTCTTTGTTAATTAATAAAGCTTGCTGATAAGATTGAAGTGCTTCTGGATACTTTTTTTGATTTTGGTAGATTCTGCCAATATTGTTGAATGTTACCGCTTCCCAAGAGCGCTCTCCAAAGTCCCTGCTGATGGCTAATGCTTTCTCTAATTTCTGCAACGCTTCTTGCGATTGACCTTGACGAGATTCTTTGATAGCTTCTTCATTGAGCCTTGCAATTTCTGAGAGTTGATTATTCTTGGGTAAAGCTTGAGCTTTTTCTCCAGATTCGTACCTCAACCTTGCATTTGTATTTACCTGGTTATTGTCTGGATATACCATCCCAAAACCTAGTAAGCTAAGTAGAGATAAAGTAACAACACTCACATGCCGGAGATTAGGCTGCATAACAAAACACTCCCTATGCTCGGAAGGTAAATATTAAATCAATAAGTCCGGCAACGCAATTAATTTTTATGCTATTCAATAATTTGGAAAATTTATAGGCACTGAGAAATTTGAAGATGTCAGAAGAAAAACCCAGCCGACCAAAATTGCCACCAACCAGCGCCCTTGACAATCCATCCAGTCACGAGTTTGGGAATTGGTTTGAATATCCTGTCAGAGTGCAACCCCACCACACAGACTATGCCGGTCTTGTCTGGCACGGTTCCTATCTAGCTTGGATGGAAGAAGCGCGGATTGAATGTTTGCGATCTATAGGGATTGAATTTGCTGATTTAGTTGCTATAGGTTGTGATTTACCAGTTGTAGAACTGTCAGTGCGCTATCACCGTTCAATTCAATTGGGTATGGCAGTGGTAGTAAAAACCCGCATGGCTGAGGTGACAGGTGTCCGCATCAATTGGGATTATGCCATTGTCTCAACTGATGGACAAGAATTATACGTTACGGCTAAGGTGACATTAGTGGCTTTAGATCGCGAAAGAGGCAAGATTATGCGTCAGTTGCCGCCGAGTTTTAAGGATGCCTTAGCCAAGATTTCAGCATTAAATAATGATTGACCAAGAAAGGTTGTCATTTCATATTTTATACTTCACCTTTCATTAGTAAAAGTGAAGTATAGATTGTTACTTTCCAGTTTGGATCTGCGACAGATTTTGAGCAAACTGCGTTACATAATGCCAAATATCTTGGGGAGTAATGCCAAAACTAATATTTAATAAAACAAGGATTGCCGCAAGAGTTAATGCAGTACTCACGGTTGCTTTCAACAATTTCCATAATATTATGAAGATTATCCAAGCTATAATCAACGTAATAATCATATATATTAATTCCTTAATAATTGCCCTTGTTTGAGAGTGGGCCGATTCAGAAAGGGTAAATTTTTATCTAAAGTCAAAACTACTATTGCTAAAGCTATTAGACCTAATTTGGAATAGATACTAAAGCTAAGATTTTTGTCTAACTGTGCCAATGCCATATTAGCTGAAAATGATCCAATTATTCGGGTAAAAGGCAACTTATTTGGCAAGTTGGCAGAATTACTGGAAAGACTTTTTTGAAATTTTTGTATCAATAATCACAAGATACGAGAGTTAGATTAGGACTCCGATTTGATTTTTGAAAACATCCTGAGACTGAAAGGCTGTTGTATCAGGGTTTCATTTGAAATTTTGTTCAGAAATCAGACAGGAGTCCTAATAGTTGCTAAAAAAATCTATTCAGCAACTAGTAAGATAATTACTGTATCAACTCGAAGGATTCAAAAAACTTTCTGACATCACTGACTTGAGGATTTTTATCGCTTCCAACGAAGAGTATATACAACCGTTGATTAACAATAAAAACTCTACCCGTCATAAAAATTCCTTCTTTTTCATCCCACAGCTTCATTTCTATGCCCGGATATGCACCTAGAGTAATATTTTCCTGACTTAGTAATTTTTTCCCATCCTTTAACATTGCTTGTAGAGCAGAATCCAATAATTCACTTGAAGGAATCTGAGTCACATCATTGTTAAAGTCAGCATAGCTAACCATAAACACATTTGTTTCATTAGTACTCAGATACATTTTTGTAGACTCAACACCTTCATGCATCTCGCTATTATCTGGTGTCATGTCTGAAATTTGCTCACCGGGCATGAGAATAGAGAATTTACCTTCATCTGGAGAGAATTTTTTCCATTCTGGTGCTGGTGCGATACCTTCGATGCTGCACGCATCGCAAATCTCACTTGATGTCGGTAATTGGGTTAGATTTAGATTCTGGCTATTTCTTGCATCAACTTTAGGACTATTGAATGTTGTTGCTGATACCAAAACCAAAGCTGCTAGAAGTAATTTGTTGGACTTGATGATTTGTAACATTGAATTGCCTGTTGAAGTGGACAATTCCATCATCTACAACTGATACTTGAGTACAAACTGGCGTTGTAATTGAGTTAATTTAGTTAAATAGTCTTTTTAATGACTGCGAAAATATTGACGGTATAACTCACATCTCGGCGTTACTTGATCACCTTGTAACTTTACTAGTCCTAGACTATATAATTTAAATCTTATAACATTGGGCAAATGTACTGGACTACTACTAGAAGCAACCTCTTGCATTGCATCCCATAATTCTGGTTGTTGCTGCAAAATAGATTCTAGGCGTTGCAGATGTTTACTATAAATGCCTTCTGCTGTGGCTGCGGTTTGCAAAAATTCGGCTAAATTGATTTCTTGCCGAGCAATTTGATACAGAGCTAAACGCACTAAAAATGGATGCCCTCCCACCAATCCTGTCAACTTTTCTACCTCTATATCGCTCCAATTGAGTTGATGCCGTTGGGCTAAATCCTTTACTTGTTCGTGGCTAAATTCTAGTAATTCCACTGCCAAGCCAACGTTAAATGGTGATTGGTTGATATCTACTGGTACATAAGCTTCAGTGGAATATACTAACACCAACCGAAGTTTTTTCCAGATATCTCGACGTTTGGCTTCTTCGTGTAAAGCGCGTAATAATCCAAAAAAATCTCTGTAGATTTTGGGATATTCAAATAATCTATCGACTGTTTCTAAGCCTAAAACTAACGGTTGATTGATTTCTGGAAATAAATAGCGCTCAAAGTAATTTTTACAAGTTTTCATATAGCCAAAGCGCTGTCCCGATTTCCAATGCTCATCGAGTTGTTGCAGCAATTTTTCGAGTAATTCTCGATTATTTCCCGCAACTGCTTCGGTGACGGTATCGCAAAACCAGCGCAGAAATTTATTTAAGTCGGAGAAAAACTCCTCTTCTGCTAGCTGAAAATCGATAGCTACTGTTATATTTCCTTGATTTTCTGATTGATGCAGAATCCGCGCTAGGAGTGAAGATTTACCCATCTGCTGCGGTGCTTTGATGCGAATTAGGAAACCTGGTTTTTTGATTTCTTCGTAACAACGCTGTTCTATGGGAGGACGTTCTACATAAAAGGGAGAATCTAATGCTACTTCCCCTTCTGGATATTCAAGTTCGCAAGTAGAGAGTAAGGAAGGAGGAAATGATGGAGAATTATTTATTTTTTCCATTTTTTGGGGTTTTTGTGTATATGTATCTGCGAGTACTTCAAAATCGGCAATTTTCTGGACTTCAAAATCTAATACATTGCAAAATTCTAAAAAGTTGAGGTAGTCAACTGGTTTTCCATTAAGAAAATTGTAAGCTGTTGATTGTTTGCGATCGATTCTCTCAGCTAAATCGATTTGACGGACAAAGCCTTTTTCTATCATCCTTTGCTTGACGAGGGGAATGCACTCTGTACGAACTCTAATTCCGCGTGGCATAGCTGGGTTATAAAAAAACTATGCAATTTACATTACAGGATAAGTGTTTATTTGGTAAAGTCAATTACAACTCAATAGCAACTCAATAAAAACTCAATACGTACTCAATATTCTCGAAATTAAACTCAAGATAGGCATCCATGTAATTGTTATCTATTGGAAATTAAATTATGACTGGAGACTACGAGTATAAAGTTGGTGGCAGTTTAGGAGAAGATGCTCCCAGCTATGTAACACGGCAAGCGGATTCTGACCTTTATTACGGATTGAGGGCAGGTGAGCTTTGTTATGTTTTTAACTCCCGACAGATGGGAAAAACGAGTTTGTTGGTGCGGACGATAAAACAGTTACAAGCTGATGGTTTTGCTTGTGCTGTGATTGATATTTCGGGATTGGGTAGTCAGGATATCAGCCTTGAGCAGTGGTATGCAAGTATTGTTGATAGCCTGTTGACTGAACTTAATTTTGTTGAACCAGAAGATTTGGTTGTGTGGTGGGACAAATCTATCGAAATTGCTCCGGTGCGACGTTTGGCGAAACTTTTTGATGAGTTGTTACTGCCAAATATTAGCCAAAATATTGTGATTTTTCTCGATGAAATCGATAGTATCCTTCGCTTGGAGTTTCCGGCAGATGATTTTTTTGCTTTGATTAGAAGTTGCTATCAAAGACGCTCTTTTAAAGCTGAATATAGACGTTTGACTTTTGCTTTAGTTGGGGTAGCAACACCTTCAGATTTAATTAAAGATGAGGAAAGAACGCCGTTTAATATTGGTACAGCGATTCAACTTTATGGTTTTAAATTAGATGAAATTGCACCTTTGGCAAAGGGGTTAGAGGGGAAGGTGGAGAATCCTCAAGCTTTGATGCGAGAGGTTTTGGCTTGGACGGGGGGACAGCCTTTATTGACGCAGAAAGTTTGTAATTTGTTAATTCGGGATTTGAAGAACCCCAACCTGCTAGCGAGGAGGGGAGAAAAATGGGTGGAAGGGGTGGTGAGGAGTGGAATTATTGATAATTGGGAAGCGGAGGATGAGCAACAGCATTTAAAAACTATTCGGGATAGGATGCTTGCTAAGGAGCAAATTGCTGTGGGTTTGTTGGGTTTATATCAGCAAATTTTGCAGCAGCGTGAGATTAATGTCGATCGTAGTCTCGAAGAGATGAGGTTACGGTTGACTGGTTTGGTGGTGGAACAGCAGGGAAGATTGAGAGTTTATAACCAAATTTATGCGAATGTTTTTGATTTAAGTTGGGTTGAGAATGAGTTAGGTAAATTACGTTTTTATGCTGATAATTTAAAGGCTTGGGAAGAGAGTGGATATCAAGATGAGTCCTATTTTTTGCGGGGGGGGAAGAATTAGAAAAGGCTCGTCTTTGGGCTGATGAAAGGAGATTAAGCAATGCTGATTATCGGTTTTTGTCTGCGAGTATGCAAGCAGAGTTAAATCAGAAGGTTGAGGAGGCGGAAGGGAGACAAAATCAGGCTTTGGAGGAAGAAAGGAAAGCGAAGCAGCGTTTCACGGATGTGGAGAGAAAAACAAAGCGACAGATTCGCATTGGTGGAGGTATTTTAGCTTTATTTGTTGTTGGGGCAATAGTAGCAGCAATTGGGGCGACGAATGCAAACATAGAACGAAAAGAAGCCCAAATTGTCACAGATTTAGAGCGGTCATCGGCTGGAATATTGCGCTTGCGTAGGAATGTGGGATTGGATAATTTAGTTGAGGCTATGAGGTCTGTAAAGGAATTAAAACAGTTAGTTAAAAATGGTAATCAGCTAAAAGATTACCCAACAGTTAGCCCTATATTAGCCTTGCACAATACTTTAGAATATAACCGTGAGAAAAATCAATTAAAAGATGATGGTCTAAATAGACAAGTATTTGGTAAGCAAGTATTTAGCCCTGATAGCAAAATTGTTGCGAGTGTTTCAGATGACGGTACTACCAAGTTACTGAACTTGCAAACAGGGACAATTACCACACTCAAGCATAACGAAAAGGTCAACAATGTAGCATTTAGTCCCGATGGTCAAACTGTTGCTACTGCTTCAAATGACAAGACTGCTAAATTGTGGAATCTACAAGGAGGGGAAATAGCTACTCTCAAACATGACTCTTTTGTTCAAGATGTAGCATTTAGCCCCGATGGTAAAACTGTTGCTACTGCTTCATGGGATAAGACTGCCAAATTGTGGAATCTCCAGGGTAGGGAAATCGTCACTCTCAAACATGATAATACTGTCACGAAAATAGTATTTAGCCCCGACAGTCAAACTATTGCTACTGGTTCATGGGGTGGTACTGCCAAGCTATGGAATCTGCAAGGTAGGTTAATTGCCAATTTCAAACATAATAGTGTGAAGCCTTTTAATGATCACAATGCGATCGACGATGTAGTATTTAGTCCTGATGGTAAAATTGTTGCCACTGCTTTTTCATACGACAACGCAGCCAAATTATGGAATCTGCAAGGTGAGTTAATTGCCACTCTCAAGCATAACGATGCGGTTAAAAACGCAGTATTTAGCCCTGACGGTAAAACCGTTACTACCGCTTCACGGGATGGTACTGTCAAGTTATGGAAACTAAGTACAGAAATTCCTACCCTCCAACATAATAATTATGTCGGTTATGTACTATTTAGTCCTGACGGTAAGACTGTTGCCACTGCTTCATGGGATGGTACTGCCAAGCTGTGGAACCAGCAAAATGGTGAAATTACCACTCTCGAACATAATCGTCGTGTTCTATGGCTAGTGTTTAGTGCCGACGGTAAGACAATTGCCACTGCTTCATTGGATGGTACTGCCAAACTATGGAACCTACAAGGACAAGAAATTGCTACCTTCAAACATAATGGTGGTGTCAGCAATATAGTACTTAGCCCCGACGGTAAGACTATTGCTACTGTTTCATCTGATGCTGCCAAGCTATGGAACCTGCAAGGACAAAAAATTCTTACTCTCAAATATAATCATGGAGGATGGAACCTTGTATTTAGCCATGATAGTAAGACTATTGTGACTTTTTCCCATGAAAACACAGCCAAGCTTTGGAACCTTCAAGGACAGGAAATTGCTACTCTCAAACATAACGGTGAAATTCCCCGTCAAGTCAACAGCGTAGTATTCAGTCCTGACGATAAGACAATTGCCACTGCTTCATTGGATGGTACTACCAAGCTATGGAACCTTCAAGGACGGGAAATTGCTAACCTCAAACATAATGATGCTGTCAGCAATGTAGTATTTAGCCCCGATGGTAAGACAATTGCCACTGCTTCATGGGATGGTACTGCCAAGTTATGGAACTTGCAAGGGCGGGAAATTGTTACTTTAAAATATGGTGGTAAGGAAAACTACGTAAGATTTAGTCGTGATGGTAAAACTGTTGTTACTCATTCGCGGGATAACACAGCCAAGCTATGGAATCTTCAAGGTAAGGAGATTGCTGCTTTCAAACATGATGATTGGGTTATGGGTGCAGTATTTAGCCCTAACAGTAAGACTATTCGCACTAATTCACGAGATGAAATTGTGCGTCTATGGACTGAGGTAAGAGATGGTTCTTGGCAGCAGTTTGCTGAATATCAAGGTAGGTATGCAGGATCAAGCCCGGATAATAAGTTAATTGCCATTGTAGTAGATTCTAATTTTGTGCAGTTGCGTCGGGTTCAGAGTTTAGATAGCTCACTAGCGCGAGGTTGCAACCATTTAAAAGAATACCTCGCTTCCCGTCCCGATTTGCGAAAAGAAATTTGCCCTGATAATAAATAGCCCCAGTACGCATTTTTGATGTTTGGAAAGTGCGATCGCATTTGTGATGTTGGGGAAGTGCGATCGCGTTTTGGTTTTTGAGAAGTGCGATCGCACTACCTGTCATCGGACGGATTGGAGAGTTCCGCTAAAATAAGTAACACAGTCATTAGGCGCAAAGTTATGAGCAATCAAGAACTAGAGCAACAACTCCTCAGCCTCGACTTAGCAGAAAGGATTCGCATCCTCCAACTTTTGGCTCAAAGCCTGACAGTGGAATCATCACAGCCATCCCGAACCCCTGACGAACTTGATTTAACCTGCGATCGCACTCCTCAGCATCCCCTACGCAAAATCCCCGTGACAATTCCTCCAGATTTTGACGAACCCATGCCTGAATTATGGGATGCTTTAGGACAATGATTTTGCTAGACACCCACATTTGGCTTTGGTGGCTCCATACTCCAGAACAGCTTTCTGAGCGTGGACGTACCTTATTAACCATAGGCGAAAATCAAAATGCCCTCATCGTTTCTGCCATTTCTGTTTGGGAAATCGCAGTCAAGCATAGTAATGGGAAACTACCACTTCCCCTTACCGTCAATGAATGGTTCGCACTTGCAAAAACTCGACCTGGAATTACCATAGAACCACTCGATCCACTAGATGCAATCGCCAGCACCCAATTACCCGGCGACTTCCACAAAGACCCAGCTGATCGTATTATTGTTGCGATCGCCTACCGCCGCAATATAGAACTTATGACCTGCGATCAAAAAATTCTCAACTATCCACACGTCAAAACACTTTGGTAAGTGCGATGTCTAACGACAAGCATTACGGCTACGTGTTTTGGTTTTGGGCTATGCGTTTTGGTTTTTGGGCAGTGCGATCGCATTTATTGTTGATGAGATGAAGTGCGATCGCTAAGTTTCAGCCTATTTTCTCCAATAGTGCTTCATTGATAACCGTTTGATAGCCTACCCCTCGTTTTTCTGCCTCTTCTTTCGCCCAGGCTATGATTTTCGGATGAAATCTGATAGAAATCGGCTCATACTTTTCCTCTTCATCCTTAGCTGGTCGTCCACGCTTCCTGAGTTTAACCCCAAACTGATCTGCGATCGCATCTCTGAATATTTGGTTTTCTTCTGGTGTAACTCGTCTTGCTCTCTCAAAAGGAAACTCAGATTCCTGACTCATATTGTTGACACTCCTTTTTTGTCGCTCTTCTTGCACTAATTATCCTTATTCGCTCACCTCGCATGGTAAAAACAACTACAACAATTGACCCATCTTCTATTTCACCAATCGCCCATTCTCTTTCTTCTCCCTGAGAATGAATAGAGTCTTCCGTAAACAGAAGATAAGGGTCGGCAAAAACTGTTACAGCTTCCTCGAATTGAATACCGTGTTTCAAAAAATTTGATTCGGCTTTGTTGTCGTCCCACTCAAAACGCATTTATAGTATATACCAAAAATATTTACCTTTGCTATACTACACGGACTTTGACTTTCGGATGAAGTGCATAGACGCGATCGCATTTGTGATGTTGGGGAAGTGCGTTAGCGCAGCTTAACGTTCGCGTAGCGTCTCGTAGAGAAGTTATCGCATTTGTTGGGTTTGTGGATGGCGATCGCTTTTGTGATGTAGGGGAAGTGCGATCGCTTTTGTGATGTTGGGGAAGTGCGATCGCATTTGTTGGGTTTGTGGATGGCGATCGCCTTTTGTTTTTTTGGAAAGTGCGTTAGCGCAGCTTAACGTTCGCGCAGCGTCTCGTAGAGAAGTTATCGCCTAAAACAGAGTTTTGCTTACCGCCACAACCACTCATGCAAGGATATAACATCTAAAATACTAACAATTAATCTGGGATTTTTGGCTTTTAAGCAGAGAAAATAAATGAGAAGTTGGCGGTGAGGAGTAATGCCGAAAAAAGTAAGAGAGTTGAAAGCAATGGTGTCAAAAGTTGGCTATATTCTTCAACCAGGAAGAGGTAAAGGAAGTCATACATATTGGAAGCATCCGTTGTTACCCGAAGAACCCCTGACCATACCAGGTAAAGACGGCGATGATGCTCCGTTATATTTAGAAAAAAACATCCAACGGGTGCTGAAAAAACTGCAAGAAATGGAAAACACGGAAAACGAAGCAAAACAGGAGCCAGAAGAATGAACTATCACTACAGCATGGTAATTCAATGGTCGGAGGAAGATAGACTTTTTTTAGTACACTTACCTGAGTTCCCCTGGCAACAATTTCATACGCATGGTAGGACTTATGAAGAAGCAGCAAAAAATGGTCAGGAAGTAATTGAGACTTTTGTGGAAATGTTGAAAGAGGAAAACAAACCACTACCAGAACCGAGAATGCTTCCTAAAAAACCGTTGCAAGTTGCGTAAGTTAAGTGGGGGCTACGCATTTATTGTAGTTGGGGAAGTGCGTTGGCGCAGCTTAAAGTTCGCGTAGCGTCTCGTAGAGAAGTTATCGCGTTTGTTGGGTTTGTTGGAAAGTGCGTTAGCGCAGCTTAACGTTCGCGTAGCGTCTCGTAGAGAAGTTATCGCATTTGTGATTTTGGAGAAGTGCGATAGCGAAGCGCTGACTTGTCAATTCGCATTTTTGTTGAAGTTTGGAAAGTGCGATGTCTGACGACAAGCCTTAAGGCTACGCGGGTTTTTGATATTGGGAAAGTATAATATTTGATCGTTAGCCTTCAGCATTAGGCTGAAGGCTAAACAATAATTGGTCAAGAGCTAGAAAATCTGCCTTTTGGGTATCTCAATTAAAGGTTTTTATCGCAAAGAAATTATCCGCGATTGATTTTCTAACTTTTCAGTCGCTATTAAAACTTCTTGTCTTGCCCATTTATCTGCTGCCAAAATGTCATCTAAAGAGGGATTTGTACGGTTATCATTTTGATGGCGATCGCACACCCATTCGATACACCGAGGAATATCTAAAAAGCGAATTTTTTCATCTAAAAATAAAGCTACAGCTTGCTCATTGGCGGCATTTAAAACAGCTGGCATCGAACCACCAGCTTTACCCACAGCATAAGCTAACTGCATACAAGGATACTTTTGGTGATCTGGTTCGCGGAAGGTTAAGTTTCCAGCTTTGACTAAATCTAGTCGTTCCCAGTTGGTGTAGATGCGATCGGGCCAAGATAGAGCATACAGCAAAGGTAAGCGCATATCCGGCCAACCGAGTTGGGCTAAAACGGAAGTATCTTGCAGTTCAATCAGCGAGTGAATAATACTCTGGGGATGAATGACAATTTCGATATTGTCATAATCCAATCCAAACAGGAAGTGAGCCTCAATTACTTCTAGTCCTTTATTCATCAAAGTAGCAGAGTCTACTGTGATTTTACGCCCCATCGACCAATTAGGATGCTTGAGAGCGTCAGCAACGGTTACATCTGCTAACTTTTCTACATCCCAGTCGCGGAAAGCCCCACCAGATGCAGTGAGCAAAATTTTCCGCAAGCCATCTTTGGGAACACCTTGGAGGCATTGAAAGATTGCGGAATGTTCGGAATCGGCTGGGAGTAATTTTACACCGTGTTTTTCGACTAGGGGTAGAACCACAGGGGCCCCAGCAATGAGAGTTTCTTTGTTTGCTAAGGCAATATCTTTACCAGCTTCAATCGCTGCGATCGTCGGTAGCAAACCAGCACAGCCAACGATACCAGTGACAACGGTTTGGGAATCCCCGTAACGGGCGACTTCTATCACTCCGGCGTCACCTGCCAATAGAATCGGTTGGGGATCAAGGTCAATGAGTGCTTCTTTGAGCGCGGGTAATTTAGCTTCTGAGCAAATGGCTGCTATTTCCGGTCGAAACTGCCGAATTTGAGCAGCCAACATTTCGACATTGCTCCCAGCCGCCAATCCCACAATCCGAAACTGATCTGGGTACTGAGTGACAATATCTAAAGTCTGAGTACCAATAGAACCAGTGGAACCAACGAGAGTAATCGCTTTCACAATTGCTTAAGGATTTACAGACAACTCCCACTATAAATTGCTGGGGACTCTTTAATAACAGCAATCACTATAATCGATACACTGACTCCACGAGAGGGGAGATGAGGGACAAGGGGGACAAGGGAGAGGATCACTAACTAATGACTATTGACAAATAACAAATCAGGACTTACGCAAAATCATGAAAAAACGAACCACAGAGGGCGCAGAGGACACGGAGAAATAAGAGTTTCAGAGAGTTATTGCGTAAGTCCTACAAATGACAAATTCTCATATATATAGACAAAATTTGTATTTATAAATACTATACTTTTAAAGATAAATTCCGACAAAATTGACAAAATTAACCAAGTAGGGAACACTTTTAAGTAATTTTTAATCTGTACAGTTTGTTAATTATTTTGATGGAGGATTTAATATGCAAGATTTTACTCATAAATCGCTGTGTTACAGCCATAGTTAAAAGGATATATAAAGGAGTTTGTTGAAGCACTCAACCTTATGGTCAAAGTTCAGATAGTTATAAAAAAAGCTTTATGGAAAAATGATTTCCTGTTTCCAGCAGCAATATGGCTTGCCAGCCGAATATTTATTTGGACAGCTATGTTGCTGGTTGCGCCAAAGCTACCGTTAGCAACAGAGGAATTTTTGCCTAGTTTTAGCTGGGGAGTTTTTGATGCCTGGGATAGTATACATTACCGTGCGATCGCAACTTCTGGTTATGAATTTGTGAATGACGGCAAGCAGCATAATCTAGCCTTCTTCCCCCTATTTCCCTTAAGTATCTGGGTTTTGATGAAGTTGGGCTTACCGTTTGAATTGGCAGGCACCTTAGTCAACAATTTGGCATTTTTTGCAGCGCTTTACTGTTTGTACTTTTGGGTTAAGGAGCATTATGACATCAATGCAGCGCAATGGGTAACTGCTGTGCTTTCTTTGTATCCAGCTTCGATGTTTACGGGAGTGATTTACACAGAGGGGCTGTATTTGTTTTTGAGTACGGCGACTTTGCGGGCGTTCGATCAAAAACAGTATGGCTGGACTGCCCTTTGGGGGGCGATGGCGACAGCAACACGTCCTACAGGTATGGCACTAATTCCAGCATTGGCGATCGCAGCCTGGAAAGAACGCCGACCACCCATTGCCTATATAGCTGCTTTGACTACTGCTATTGGCATACTTCTATTCAGTTTGTATTGTGCGATTTATTTTGGCAACCCTTTCGCTTTTATCGAAGCACAGCGGGGATGGCGACCAACTCTAGGGTTTGATTGGCAGGGTTGGTTAAATATGTTCATGCAAATTGCCGTTGGTAGTAAAAATTGGCAATTTGGCTGGGTTCAAAACTCCTCTGGTGCAATTCAAGACCCCTGGTATCTCTTGTTATTTGGCGTGATTGTTGCCAGTGGCTATCTTTTATGGCATTTCCGTCAACGTTTTAGTTCTGTAAAATTATTTTATGGGTTTTATGGTTTAGTCTTATTTTTGTTGATTCTGGCAAGCGAACAGTGGATCAATAACTTCCTCAACTTGTTCATGGTCTTAGGTGGTGGCTATGTGTTGTGGCGCTTACACACGCAACTGACCCCAGTTACAGTTATTTATGGCTTTTGTGGTATTGGTTTACTGTTGGCCTCTGGAGGCACTATTTCCTTGAGCCGTCTCGCCTACGGTATTGTGCCTTTGAATATAGCAATTGGTGTGCTGCTATCTCACCATCCTCGTCAAGGATATTTAATATTGGGCGCTTTTGTGACACTACTAGCCAAAATAGCTGTAGGATTTGCCCAAGACCACTGGGTTGGTTAAAAGGTTTGATCCATATATTTGTATTTGGTTCTTTCTTGGTAAGAAGTTGAATTTAAATTTCCTAATGAATCTATCCGATCAAACGAAGATAGCCCTTGCTTCATTATTTGTAGGTGTCGGTGCCATATCTTTTGGCTCTATTTTCGTAAGATTGAGTGAAACTGAACTTAGTCCCAATGCCACTGTATTTAATCGCCTTTGGCTTGGTAGTGTGGTCTTCTTGCTCTGGCATGGATACAAGACGATTCGTCAGCAACTTTACTTAGAAAAACCTGTACAACAGCAGCCCTACACTAGTCAGGATCTGTGGCTATTGCTTGGTGCTGGTATTTTTTGGGCTGCTACTTTAGTCTTCTTGGCTTGGTCACTGACTCAAACTAGCGTTGCGATCTCTAGTGTCTTACATAATCTCGCCCCCATATTTACTAGTTTAGGGGTGTGGCTATTATTTCGTAAGGGTTTTGAGAGCCAATTCCTGATTGGGATGGTCATCGCCCTTGGGGGAGCGATCGCCATTGAATTTGAGGAACTGCAAATCGCTACAGACGAAGCTCAAGGGGGGTTTGCTGCGATCATTTCTGCGGTTTTCTTGGGTGCATACCTGCTAATCGTAGAAAAATTACGAACCAAATTTTCTCCCGCCACAATTCAGTTGTGGATCTGTGCGATCGCGGCTTTAGCCATCTTCCCCATACTTTTGTTCACTCAAGCTCAGATTTTCCCCTCTACAGTCAGTGGGTGGCTTTGGGTCATTTCTCTAGCTCTAATTTGCCAAGTTTTAGGTCATGGGCTTTTGACCTATAGCCTTGCTAGGTTTTCTTCTGTGGTTGTCTCCTTGGTGCATCTATTAGAGCCAGTATTTAGTGGCATTTTCGCTCTTGTAATATTTTCAGAAAAATTAACTTTCTCAAATTGGGTAGGTTTTGCTGTAGTTTTAATCGGTTTATACTTAGCCATATCTAGCCAAGCTACTCTTAATTTGCCGTTCCCGGAATCTGTCAAAACTATAGTTAACACTTTCGTTAAAAGTATGACGCTCAAACTGTCATTACTAAAGCAACAATTCTCCGAAACACCAGCTTTATTAGGAGCTATCTCATTATTTGCTGCCCTAATTCCCATATCTTTAGCACCATCTCTGGCAAAATTGTGTCAACAAGAAATTGGTGCAAATGCTGTAGGATTTCATCGCAGTTGGATCGCCGCAGTCGTCTTTGGGCTGTGGAATGCACTTGAGGCTTTGCGTCGTCAACAATCTGATCATCAACCTATAGAACCGAAGCCTTTTACAAAACAGGACGTGTGGCTGTTATTGGCAATGGGAACTGCTGCAACTACCTCCCTATTATTGTGGGCTTGGTCACTAAGTCAAACTAGCGTTGCTAACGTGGCTTTACTGTCTAATTTGAACCCGTTATTTGTTGCTGCGGCTGGGTATCTGTTATTAGGTCGGCGCTTCGATAACAGATTTGTTATTGGTATGGTCATAGCGCTTTTAGGAGCGATCGCCTTTGAATTTCATAAAATGCAATTTGCAACTGACCAAATACTTGGTGATGCGCTAGCATTTTTAACCGCGATTTTTATCGCCACCTATTTGTTGCTGATAGAACAACTCCAAACCCGATTTACGACCGCAACCATCATGCTTTGGCGTTGTGGTGTGACTACAATATTTCTGTTACCTATCCTCCCATTTATCGAAGAGAGATTATTTCCCTATTCTTGGATGGGGTGGTTTTTCATTATTTTTCAAGCTCTCTTCTGCCAAGTGTTGGGTCAGGGACTTATAACTTATAGTCTCAGCAGACTTTCATCAGGCATCGTCGCCGTTACGCTTCTCCTCAATCCAGTCCTGTCTTCCATTTTTGCTTGGTTCATTTTTTCAGAACAGGTAGGCTTGTTTGACTGGGTAACTTTTGCCGTAGTTTTAGCGGGTATCTATCTAGCCCAATCTAGTCAATTCACAGTTCAAGTAACGAACGAAGGCTCGTAGCATCATAACATCTAGTACCGCAAGGCGGAAGTCAAAAGTCAAAAGTCAAAAGTCAAAAAGTTTTAATTTTGGGCTTTCTGGCTGTAATGAAATAGTAGGTTTATTTCCACCTACCTCTACTAGTAGGCTAGTAGCATCATAACAGCTAGTAAAAGTTCATTTATCTATAGGAATAATAAATAATATCATGTCCGCTTGATTGCTTATTAAACCCGAAGAACCCCACCCCGCCTGCGGGGAGGGGGTTGGAGGTGGGGTTATTTTATTATGGGTAATTTGGCGGACATGATATAATTTGCTATTCGATTTGCCCGCAATCTTTGGGTAGTTTAGGTTAATTAATATCAATGTTTTATGGGTTTTATGGTTGATCAACGAAATATCTCTAAATTATTTGAAAGTTTGGATATCTAAGATAATCTACTATTCAATATTCATTAGATGAGGATAATTAATTTTTAGTAATCAGAGTAAAACCGTTGGCTACTCCTATAATTTTACTACCAGTTAAATCGATTTGCTGTAAAGCCGCATCGTCTAATAGCAAATAAGATTTATTAGATAACATTTGTTGTAAAATTGGCACAGTCGCAGCAGTTACCTTGCGATCGCTATAAAAGTTCAAACTCGGACGATTATAAGCAAAAGAAGTGTAAATTTGTGTTCCTGGTGAAACATTTGCTCGAATTAATTCTGCTACTGGTTTAACTGGAAAAGCTTCCTTTAATTCCCAAATCCATGATTGCGAACTCATTAACAGTGCTAAAACTAAGTACATCCCAGAAAATAACACTGGAATAAAGTTGCGATCGCGTTGTCTAATTAACCATACTGCGATGCTCATACTTATTGCCAAAACAATACTCATGATTATTAAAGTAGGCTCTTTCTTTGCAAGAATAAAGTAAACACAACCTCCTAAACCAGCAATAGCGATAATAGCCAGAAATATTGTCAAACTTCGCACCTTAAAATGACCATACTGCCAAATGTCGCTAAGTTTAGCACCAATTGCCAAAGCTAAAAATGGATATACAGGCATAACATACCACGGGAGCTTAGTTCTCATTAAAGAGATAGTTCCTAAATAAATGATTGTGCCAATAATAATTAAACTTCCCCAGGAAGTATGACGTTTTTTCCAAGCTAAATAAAAACCTCCTGTTAAAAATAATAGCCAGGGAAAACTATACTTAATTAACTCAATTAAATAGTACCAGGGTGGGCCACTATGACCTTCAACAGGTTGTGTAAGGCGATCAAAGGTTTGTGTTTGAAAGTTCACTTGGAAGAAAGTTTCGCCATAATGTTGCCATTGAGCAGCAAACCAAGCGATCGCAGGTGCATTTCCTAATAACATTCCCACTAATAAATAAGGGCTTGTTAACAAAGCAAACTGCCGATCTGCAATCAGGAATAAACAAGCGATCGCTCCTAGCGGCAAAACTATCATCCCTTTCGTGAGAGTGATTAACCCTAGACAAAATCCCACACCTAGAGCATACCGACGATTCTGACGTGCTTTTAGCAAACAAAATAACAGCAGCAAGAAAAAGGTAATAGTTGTACCATCTAGCATTGCTAGCCTTCCGTGACGCAGCACAGGCAACATTGTCAGGTAAACTAAAGCGCTAAACAGAGCTGGTAAACTTTGGTTAAAAAGCAAACATCCCACCAAGTAAAGCAAAGGCACTCCCAAGGCAGTTAACACTGCACCCGGTAGACGTGTTGTCCACTCATTCACGCCTGCGATCGAGTAAGTCCAAGCAATTAATAAGTGCATCAGGGGTGGCTTATTATGATAAGGTTCTCCTCCCAAGGTGGGGTAAAGCCAATGCATTGAACCAAATGGGGCACGCCAAATTTCACGGGCAACCTGTGCCACAGTACCTTCATCCCAATCTCGCAAAGGGGAGTTTCCCAAAAATATCAGCCATAGAAATAGAGATATTACCAGTAGGCTAAATAACCATTCTTTTTCTCGGAATAGACGCATATCTAAAATCGGGATAATCATCTCAAACCTCCAGGATATCCCCACTAAAGCTTGCTTTATATGGCATCATAGCAGCTTCGGAATCAACCAAAAATGGTAGATTTTCTTTAATGGTGGCGATCGCTTGCAACACAGCATCTCTGTCTGTTTGTGCCAATGTTGCACTAATTGGGGTCGTAGACACAGAAATCACTCTCCAGTAAGTTTCTTTAATCTAGAGTGCCTACATATACAACTAAAATTTCCATTCACACAGCAAAGCTGGTTATCGTAAGAGTGTTCCAAAAAATAAATGATCCAAAACCCGTCATTGCGTTCGCGTAGCGTCTCGTAGAGAGCAAAGCGAAGCAATCGCAAAGACTGAGATTGCTTCGCTTCGCTCACAATGACAATTGGGTATTTTTTTACTTAGAGTACTCTAATAAAGACTGATTGGGCGTTAACTGGCTCTCAAAACGGCTGTAAACAATTTGGGTTGGATACCAACAAGAAAACCAGTATAAATCTTGAATAACTTTGCAAGAATTACTCTCATCTGCTAACTCAAAGTGAACTAGAGCTAAATTATTCAATCCAACTACCTCTCGTCCCTCCTGAAACCAACGAGATTTCCAAAAAATCAGGGGTTGTAACCATTTCCATTTGGCATTTTCGGCTCGTTTCCAAGGAGCTATCAAGGATAATATATCTGCTGTGTAGGTAGAAGTCTGAACGCTGTTTCGAGGTATCCATTCCAGCACACAATGCCAGTCAGAGTCATTCAGCAGTTGGCGATTATGGTGTAATTGTTTCTCGGAAATTTCTACCATATTGGGTGGGTTGCTCCAGCCTATCCAATGTCGCACTTGTTCTGGGAGGAGCCAATCTTTCAATCGTGTATGAATCAGCCGCGTCAACATCTCTTCATTCTTCAATGCACTAGCGGTTAACTGTACCAAGACGGATTGTAATTTGGAATGGGTGCGTGCATAAGACAAGTGAGCAACAGAACTATAGTGGATATCCCCAGATAGAATCACGACTTGTTGACGTTCCTCAAACAAAGTAGTTAGAAATTTCGCCAGTGCTTCAACATTAATGTTCCAGGCATCTCCAACATCTGTTGAAAAAACTTTCTCCTGTTTTAAGTGCCAATGATGAATCCAATCAATCACTTGTAATCCAAATACATTTGTGGGCGCAATCACAAATGTAGTTTGAATCTGAGTTTGTTCAACTAGTTCTTGTAAAGGTAAAACTAGTTGTTGCTCAAAAGCTTTTGGACACAATAACATTGGTGGGGCAATTGGTTTTTGATCGGCTGGATAACCCCGCCATGTACGTGTATCCAGCACAATTACTTCATGGCAATCGCTGCGGACTATGTAATGCCAAGTCAGCGCTTCAGGATCTCTATCCAGAATAAATACTGAACCGTCTCGGACTAAAACAGGTAAACCTGTAGCGGGATCGTTGGCTGGCATACCTACATAACGAGCGATCGCCTGATCAGCCTTTGCATCTGTTCCTTGAGAAGCTGACCAAGCTTGTGCAGCCGCCAACAGCTTTTCACCTGGTTTTCCTTCTGCAAATTGCCCTGGTGTATTGCCCCATCCTTGAAATACTGTATAGGCTAACAATGCATTTTGGACTATTCTTCGCCCTAATGGCCGCCCCAGGACTCGCAAACACCAAGCTTGGTTCAAATTCCAGTCATCACTAACATCATGGTCATCAAAGATGCTGTGCATGGGGATATTGGCAAGGGCGCGGCGCACTTTCCAAAGAGTATAGATAAATTGTCGCAAATGCTTAACTGCGCGATTCCAGTCTTTGATAGCATGGCGATCGCGTGTTACTTGCTCTCCTTTGGGAAATGTTGTTGGCCAGCACACTGGCGACCAAGCGAGTAAATAAGTAGCGTAATATTCACCCAGACTGAAAAGATGACTGTTGACTTTCTCAGCTTTATTATGTAACCCTGCGGTCAAACCAGCTTGAGTTGTCGCAGCATCAGCACGTTCTCCAGGTGGTAGCTGCTGGGGAGTGCAGTACACTCCATTCACCGGAAGTCGTTCTTCCCAACCCAAGAGGGCATCACCAAGAGTAGTGGCAACCCACAACGATGGATCTGCTACATCATCTCCATAAATTTGATCTCCCGTGAGAAACAGCTGATGAGGGCGGTGCTGGGGTTGATTTGCTGACGCCTGAATCATACTGTCGAGAATTGGCAATGCATCAAACCCATGACCATGAGGTTTACGGCAGGAAGCATGGACAATTTGCAAATCTTGAAGACGGTTTGGCGGTAGAGCAAAGGTTGGTTTTTGATGATCGAAGTAGCTGATGCTAACTGTAGGAGAGGAGTTTGAACATAATGCTTGTTGCAGAGTTTCCGTGGTTTGGTCAGGAACAGTAAACTGGAGGTCGTATGCATAGATGCGACCTCCAGTTAGGCGATGTCCAATTGTAGAGCGAGCCGTGATGGCAACTACATGAAGATACTTACCCAGAGCAAAGGTAGAGCGTTCTCCCTCCAAGAAGCAATTTCCTATTGCTTCACCATCATTTGTTGTGTCATAAACCTTAAGTTCTACCTGACAAGATTGTTTTAGTGCCACCCATACTGTCACAGACTCTGGCTCAGTATGTTTGAGGATTGGCCCNCCTAAAATCAGTGGCAGTTCTTGTAAAAACTTGTCTCCAACTTGATACTTCATTGCAAACAGTTGACAGTGACAGTGTTTTAGATGTGTTACTTTGCTCCTAAATTGGTAGCCCCAACTCATCTAATTACCAATCATGCATCAATTCTCATCTGTTTAACATCAGTTCATAGCGCAAATTGATTGCAGCCTAAAAGCTCAGGGAGGAGCAAGACGCCCATCCTATAATAGTGATTATTTGAGTTAGGGAACTCCAAGAAATAAATTATTCAATATTGTGGGGTGGGCAACATGAGCGCCCAGTCGATATGGCTCTCGTGTCGCCCACTCCACAGGAGTTAATTGAATATTTTTTTATTTGGAAGTCCATTGAAGATGAATGGTTACATCTCAAGCGTGACGAGCTTGCTGGTCAAGTTTTTGAAGATGAATATGAGTTAGCGATCGCTATTATGGATGGTATAAATCATAGAGCCAAGCAAGGTCAGTATCAAGTTGAGCGTTTTACGTTTAATTAAGTTGAACTACTTATAAGTTCAATTAATGACCTTTTGCAAGGTTCGTAATCGTTTGTAAATAGACTTTTCTGTCTGCATCTTAATATTTTTAAGCCAAGGGTAAAAGGTGGAATTAGGGACTTCCAACTAAAAAAATATCCCATCGCTGTCTAGGCAGGGGAGCATACTTCTCTACGAGAGGCTGCGCCAACGACTACGCTCAGTAACCGGGGGGCAGGGGGAGAAAGAAAAATATTATCTGAGTAAATTGGATAATTTATTTTCTGGAAGTCCCTTAAGCCTTTTACCTGAGTTATCGCGTTTACTAATCACATGAGGTACATCATAGTCCCCTCTCGAAGAGCGGGGGAGTTGGGGGTGGGGTTCTTGTACCTCACTCAACTGAGAACCGCTATATAATAGCTGACTAACTATCTCCTTCCCTTTGCCAAAACTGCCGTAAAATCTCCCCTGGCTTTCTATCCCAGGTGTCGATATGCTCGTATATCAAATTATCTTGATTGAGTTTATATGTTGAATAGCCATTAAAAAGCAACCCTGCTTTCCAGGGAACGCGCAACACTCCCCGCACCGTCCACTTTGCTAAAATCGTGTCTTCGGCTGACTGATAAACCTCATGTACATCAAAGTGAATTTGGGTAAAAAATAGCCGAGCGTGAAATCGTAAAGTCCAAAATATAATGCGATAATTAAATTTGTATTTGAATGTATTCACCGGATCTTGAAAATAGATATCCTGTGTATAAATTTGATATGAAATATCTTTTTCAAAAAGTGTCGGTAAATCCTCTTTTAAAGTCTTAATTACATGTTCCACCGAAAATTGAGATTCCACGCGCCTTTTCCCTTAAAAAATCTTTTTTAACACCCTTTGCAACCCTGGCCAAATAGAAGATGTTTTCTTGTGACTCACACCACCCGCACTCAAATCTGACAGAGTGGGAAATGATGCAGATTTAGCGTAAGGCCCATTTCGCAAAACTTTAGCTAGGGTATTATTATTTTCGCGCAAACCTTCGTAAAAAAAGAATACCTCTCCTTGAATGCCAAGTTGACGATTGTATTCAATTGCCTGCACCAGATATTCTGAACTAATACAGTAAGAGCCAAGCTTCATCAGTATTCCTGGTGCTAACTTGGGCAGTATCGCATCTGTGAACTGCTGGTTTACCAGTTTATCAGCGATCGCAGCGTAACTCCTAAAGTCACGGCGATAAATCTGCGGCTGAATCATATCAACAATTCCCCGCTTCAGCCATGTGGGTGAATCTTGCAGATATTCCTGGAATGCCCAATCATAGATATTAGGTGCGATCGCTACTAATAAATTAGGATTCACCGCTTTCACTTCCTGGTAGAGACGCGCCAAAAACTCACTGAGAATATCTGCACGCCACTGTAACCATTGCCTATCCTTGTGGTTCTGTGGTGGATTGCGATTAAATTCCTGGCAATAGCGGCTGACAGTTCCCTCATCATAGCCACCTTCAGAGGGTAATGCTGGCAAGCGATCGTCTCCTTGAACACCATCCACATCATAATTCTTTACAACTTCCAGTACCAAGTTCAACAAGAATTCTTGCACCTGTGCATCGAGGGCATTCAACCACTCAAAGCCGTTTTTCTTCAGTAAGTTGCCGTTACAATCACGTGCAGCCCATTCCGGTTTTTTCTGTAAAAGTACACCACCATTCAAATTGTAGGAACTGGCAAAACCGTATTCAAACCAAGGAATGACTTTCAACCCAACTCGCCGCGCCTCAACTACCACCTCTTCTAAAGGGTCACGGTCTACAGACATCGGGTCAATTTCGACTCCAAATGTCTGCTGCATTATTTGACTAGGATATAAAGTTACTGCCTTATTCCAAACAACGGGAAACACCACATTAAATCCCGTTTCGGCGAGCAAATCCATCGCCTCAGCAATGCCTTGCTTTGACCTGAGAACCTTACTATCAGTAGTAGTCAGCCAAATACCACGGGTTTCTATTATTGCCATTTCTTTGAAGAAGAATTCAGGAGTCACAATTCAGGAGTCCGAATCAATTAGTAGACTAAATTTTCTTGTTTTGTAGGGGTTTTAAACCCGATTATTCGTCCGCCAATCGTACAGAATACCCAACTGAATTCTGACTCCTGAATTCTGTTTGATAAATTGAAATTCTCGACACTGCACCATCTAAACATTGACTAGCCGACGATACCGCGCCTGTATTATTGTGTAAATCCCATAGGCAACTAAACCTAGTGCCACAATACCCAAAAGCCATGCTCCATTAGGCTGTTGCGCTAGCGTCTGTAATACTTCATCCAAACCTTCAGCGGTAGCGGCGTTTGATTGTCTTGCAGCTTCAATTAAAAACCAACCGATAATACAAAATACTATACCCCGTGCTGCTAAACCAAATCTGGAAATCCTCATTACCCATTGGGCTTCTGTGTTGCTTAATTCAGTTAAATTGAGTTCTTTACGAAATTTGCCACTAAAAGCTTGATAAAACTGATAGAAACCTAGAGCAATTACAAACGCCCCCACAGTTCCAACTAACCATTCACCAAAGGGTTGAGAAAGCAAACGTGCTGTCGAATCTTCAGTAGAATCACTACTATTTTTACCGCTGCCTGTACCCATAACGATTTGTACAGCACTTAAGGCTAAACTTGCATAAATCAAGCCATTAACTGCGTAACCAATTCGTATTGCTAAACCTTTGGCATCATTACCTTTATTTTCTGGGTCTTTAATTGCCTGTACAAAACGCCAGATTACGTATCCAATCAAGCCAATTGCAACTAAAGCCAGCAAAAATTGACCAAATGGTTGGTTAACGATTGTTTGGAGAGCACCTTGGGTATCAGTTGTTTTACCACCACTGCCAAAAGCCACTTGTGCTGCCAGTAGTCCAACGATACCGTAAACTACTCCTTTGGAAAGATAGCCAAATCGTCCCAGTCGCTCAACCCACAATGAAGCATGGTTTGTCAACTGTTGTGTCATGGTAGTTGGGAAGAATTATTATTATTTACCTTTTATCAAAATTTACCCACGATTCACATCTACCTCAAGACAAATTGTCTAATATTTTTGCAAAAAAGCACTATCGTAATACTGTCTTTCAATAGATGTGAGGCTGCTCAAAATAATATTACAGTTGCTAAGTACAGTATTATTATTTAGTATTTTTTAATGCTAAATTTGGATTAATTATGTCTCTAATAGAAACTTATTGTAAACACGAATATATAACTACCAATGGGGCAAAACTACATTACGTTACCCAAGGTGAAGGTCCTTTAATGTTGATGTTGCATGGGTTTCCTGAGTTTTGGTACTCTTGGCGGCATCAAATACCAGAATTTGCCCAAAACTTTAAAGTCGTCGCCCTTGACTTGCGTGGCTACAACGATAGTGATAAACCAAATGAGCAATCAGCTTATGTAATGGATGAATTTATCAAAGATATTGAGGGAGTAATTAAAGGATTAGGATACCAAAAGTGTGTATTAGTTGGACATGATTGGGGAGGTGCGATCGCTTGGAATTTTGCATACACTCACCCCGAAATGTTAGAACAATTAATTATTCTTAACCTGCCTCATCCTGCCAAATTTGCCCAAGGGTTACGCACTCTCCAACAGTTGCAGCGAAGTTACTATATCTTCCTTTTTCAACTACCCTGGATGCCAGAATTATTCTTACAATTTTCAGGCTACCAAGCAATTGAAACAATTTTTAAAGGTACAGCAGTTAACAAGAGTGCTTTCACTCAAGCCGATATTGACGCATATAAAAATGCTGCTGCAAAACGCGGTGCCCTCACAGCAATGTTGAACTACTACCGGAATGTTTTTCAGCAGAGAATGCTTAATCCAAATTGGGGCGTTCTGAAAGTGCCAACACTGATGATTTGGGGAGAAAATGACCCTGCACTCGGCAAAGAGCTAACCGACGACACCGGAGCCTATGTCAGGAATTTCCAAATCAAGTACATTCCAAATTGTGGTCATTGGGTGCAGCAAGAACAGCCGGAATTGGTTAATCAATATATGCGAGAATTTCTGAGGAATTAAACTGAATCATCAATTGATAAGTATAAATACTTCTCTAACTATCTATAGAGAAGTAGCGCCAGTTTTTTATTTTAAAAAGATTTAATAGTAATTTAATACTGGCATTTTTTGAGAAATTTTTGGTAAAAATAGCCAAAAAATCGGAATTAATGGCATTTTTGACATCACTTTTATCTGTGTTTCAGATCACAATTAACTTGTCAGGAGATAGATTGTCACAAGAGAGATTGACCTCACGAAGTTTAGTGAGATAATAGAGCTGTGAGGGACAGAACGGACGCAACTTGATTATTAAGGGGGAAAATTATGAAACTCCAGCTATTAGCGGCCATTGCCTTAGCAACTCCCCTATTTTTTGCTAGCTCGGTTAGAGCTGAGAATCCACAGGATTTACAAAAGCTGCTTTCAACTGGGGAATGTGTTAAGTGCGATCTATCAGGAGCTAACCTCAGTGGCGCTCATTTGATTGGTGCTGATTTGAGAGGCTCGAAACTCCAAGGAGCTAACCTTGTAGGAGCTAACCTCGAAGGTGCTGACTTAACTGGTGCAAACTTGGCAGGTGCTAACCTAACATCTGCTTATGTAACCAATGTGAATTTGAAGCAAGTTAATCTCAACGGAGTAAATTTTACTCGTGCTACAATTCACGATTCTAATGTGTATCAAGCATCAATGAACGATCTAAATCTTACTGATGCGGAAATATTTAACACTGGAATTGGGATTGGTGGAGAAGACGCTCAAATTCCCGATTGGAAATAGACCCAACTGAGTACACAGGTAAAAATCAATACAACATAGGTTTTGGCGGGTTTTAAATCAAATAAACTAGTTTTTTGCGAGAATTATCCTTAAAACCTGCCTCTACAAAAATATTAAAATAAATGAAACCCCTCTGCGCTGTAATCACTTTACTATGGTAAAAGCAGAGGGGGTTTCTTATGGGCATTGTGGCCGATATCTACACAAAAAGTGCAATCAAAATCTGAAAAGCTTTGTTATTTCCCATTAGAAGACTTTACTTTGTGAAAGACCCGAAACGCCGATATATTCAAAATTATCCCTAGTGTTACCTTTAGTATCCTTGGTGGAACAATACCGACAAGCATTCCTCCGATTATGGCTCCAATCACCGAGCCAACTCCCATCGGCGCTATAGTATTGCCCAAGAGTGTACGATCTGCAAATGCACCTCGACTAGCATATTTGATAACCCCTACTAGTACAGTTGGTAAGCTAACGATAAGACTGGCTGTACCTGCTGTTTTAATATCTGCACCAAAAGCAAAAACAAGTGTTGGGATGATCACTTCACCCCCTGCAACCCCAAGTAAACTGCTTACCAGCCCAATTGCTAGACCAAATAAAATACCTGCTGGAATACGCCAACTTAAAGCAGGCGGTAAAAAAGCTGGTATTTGTTGAGGTAGAAAACCCTCGACTATTAGGGCAATACCAATCACTACTAATAACATTAAGATGATGCGCTCAAGCTGTTCGTTTGAGAGCCTTCCTGCGATCGCTGCCCCGAAAAAGGCTGTGATAACCGCTCCAGTTATCAAGGAGAAAACCACAGGAAGTAATGGAATAACTTGACTCAAAGAAAGTGTACTGCCCCGGATTGTCAGAGAAGCAGCGATCGTAATCAAGCTGACAGCTAGGTTCAAAGGTATGGCCTGCCGCACTGAATAGTTCAATGTGCCAGCCAGGACTGGCAGTCGAAACTCTGCACCTCCTAAGCCAATCAGCCCGCCTAATACCCCAATTGGCACGGCGTAGAGAAAGGATAATCGGAAACGACGAACTTGCAAGCTTGTAGTTGTAGGCTTTAGTGCAGACGAATTATTCTTTTTCATTAATTTCCTGCTTAGGTGCTTTTCTCGTCAAAGCTATATATATCAGGATTTATTAATAAAAAAGAGGGTTAGATAGGTGAATAGGTTGTAATTAAACATTTAACCATGCAGGTAATCTGCTAGCTGCAACTCTCGCTGCTTTAGCAGGTTAATTTATTACGCGCAAGGCTAGATTTTGGGTGTGATTTCCGTGTCAATGGTAACTTATTTGACTANNAATGTAGGGATGCTCAACACTACCATTGGTGTTGGTGCTGGTTACAATGTTGGTTTTTTGATTCTAGCAGCGATGCCTGCTGCGGGCTATGCCTACGCAGTTGTGGCTTTGGCAGTTTTTTGGTTCTGTGTACCTGAAACAAAAACAGGAGTTAATAGAAAGGCATCAAATCAAAAGAATCTAGCGAAATCATGATTGTTTTCAAATCCATCATCATTGGGCTGACTTATATAGGTTTGGGTTTAGGATATCTCCCTGGTTTGCGGATGAACCGAGCCAGTATTGCTTTAGTTGGTGCAGCTTTGCTGATGGCATTCGGGGTATTAGACCTCAAAGAAGCATGGCAAGCAATAGACTATAAAACGCTGATTTTCCTGTTTGGCATGATGGTAATCAGCACAAACTTAGCTTACGCTGGTTTTTTCCAGCTAACCCTTGATACAGTTACACACTTTACCCGTAGCCCTTTGGGTTTGCTAATTGTTTTAACTTTTGGCAGTGGAATTCTCTCGGCTTTTTTTCTGAACGATACCATCGCTCTAATTTTGACTCCTTTGGTTCTCGGTTTAACCCAAACTTTGAACCTCAATCCGATTCCTTACTTACTTGCTTTGGCGGGAGCAACTAATCTGGGTTCAGTAGCTACATTAAGTGGCAATCCACAAAATATTCTAATTGGTTCGTTTTCTGGTATCAGCTATCTCGATTTTGCGAAAGCATTGACTCCCATCGCATTAGTAAGTTTGTTGATCCAAATTGCGTTATTGTGGTGGCTTTATCCTGATGTCCGTTCTACTAAGTCTTGTCCGAGTGTAACCCCAGTGCGTTACCGCATATTTAAACCGTTGCTTACTAAAAGCCTATTGATAACAGGAGGACTATTATTTACATTCTTAATTGGCATACCCCCAGCCCAAGCAACACTCGTAGCTGCCAGTTTACTGTTTATTACTAGGCGAATCAAACCGCAACGAGTTTTAAATAAAGTAGATTGGGATTTATTGGTGATGTTTTCTGGACTATTTGTTGTTACCGCTGGAGTAGAAAAATTAGGAATATTGAATTTATTTAGCGGTTTAGTTTATACTCCCTTGAGCATATTAGGAATTACTGCTCTGCTTTCAAATTTAGTTTCTAATGTTCCAGCAGTATTATTACTACAACATTTACTTCCCCATCCAGACACGAAAACCTGGTTACTATTAGCAGCAGGATCTACCTTAGCAGGTAATCTAACTTTATTAGGTTCAGTTGCTAATTTAATTGTTGCTGAGGCTGTTGCAAAACTTGGTTATCAGTTATCATTCTGGGAACATCTACGTTTTGGTCTACCGTTAACTGTCCTGACTCTCATCCTGACTTATTTTTGGATTTAGTCATTTGTCATTGGTCATTTGTCACTTGTACTGAGTTTCGACTGCGCTCAACTACCGCGTAGTCGTAAAGCCTGCGGCATAGCTTCGCTTCGGGCGCAGCCTCTCGTAAGAGAAGTATTGGTCATTTGTCAACAAGTCTCCGGGACCCTGAACTATCCCTCTTCTGTCACTTTCCGGGTATTCTGAATAAAAGAATAAAAAAATAAGGCGTTGCATAATGGCGGTATGAATCATACTGAAACTGGAACATCCCAAAACTTGAGATAGTGAAGTAGCAATCGAATCGAGTATTTCAGCATTTGTGCTGATTTGGAATAACATAGCGTTTTTCGATGCAATCGAGCGAGATAGTGGCGCAACCGGGTGTTTTCCCCCTCAACTCGTGTCATGTAAGTCTTGCTCACAATCTGGTCGCCCTCTGGAATAAAGCCTGGATAGACCAACCATCCATCCGTGACATAGAAATAGCACTGCCAAGTACCTACAATATCCCATAACGGTCGAAAAGTTTCGGCGCTATGGTCGCCCAAAACCCACGCTAAAATACCTTGTGTGAAGTGGTTCACTGCTGTCCAAAGCCAAACTTTGTTTTTTTTGAGCCGACGAACGTTTCTAGTTCATCGAGTTCGCCAACTTCTGGAATTGTCTCTGGATCATAAACATCAGGTAGCAGTTCTCCTACAAGTTTTACCCAAGTAATCAATGTCGTGTGATGCACACCTTTGACCCGTTCAATGCCACGAAATCCCATACCATTAACGTACATTTTCAGGCATTCCCGTTTCACTTCATCACTGTATCCTTGAGGTGGTTCGTACCGATCAATAAATTGGCGATCGCAATTACAGCAAATGTGATTCTGTTTACCTCTTTTATTTCCGTTCTTACGGATATGAGACGACCCACAACGCGGACATTCCATCCAGTTTTACCTCAATTCATACCGCCATTATGCAACGCCAAAAATAAAACCCTGAAAGGTAAGTAGGTCAATGGATGTAGAATTACAAATCTTGAAACATTTGGCAAGAGATGCTCACCCAACAGTTGCCACCATAGATGAATATTGTGCAGAGTATAAAGACCTGTTTAGAGAAGTAAGAAATTATGAGTGCTTCAAATATTTACATCTGGGAATAATGTCCCAAATTCAAAGAAAATCATTACCAGAGATAGCGAAAGTTGTAAGTATTAACTCAGCTCAGTCATTACATCATTTTCTAGCCAATTCAGATTGGTCAGTAAATAAGTTAAAACAACGAAGATTAAATAGATTGAAGAAAGAATTAGATGGTCAAGCAATTACAGTAGTCATAGATGAAACCGGAGATAGAAAAAAAGGTAAAAAGACTGATTGTGTGGCTAGACAATATTTGGGAAGCGTGGGGAAGATAGATAATGGGATAGTTTCAGTTAATGCTTATGGAGTTTACTCTAATATAACTTTTCCATTAATTGTAAAAGTATTTAAACCAAAAGGAACACTAAAGGAGTCAGATAAATACAAAACGAAAATAGAGTTAGCATCAGAAATTATTACAGAGCTAATTGAATCAGGGTTTAATATTGAATTAGTACTGGCTGATAGCTTATATGGTGAAAGTAGTCAATTTATTAGAAAAATAGCTGAATATAATTTAGCTTATGTTGTATCAATTAGAAGTAATCATGGAGTTTGGTTGCCAGCAGGAGAAAGGGTTAGGGCGAATAAATGGTGTAAATTTGAGAGAACATTTAGCAATCAAAAATCAGAAGTTAGATACATTAGGGAAATAATTTATGGTAAAAAAAGAGCCATAACTTACTGGGAAATAACTACTGATCCAGAAACCATGCCAGAAAATTCTACTTCTTTTGTGATGACAAATCTTCAAGGTAATCTCAAGAAAACTTTAGGCGACTTATATGGATTAAGAACCTGGGTAGAATATGGTTTTCGGCAGTGTAAACAGGAACTAGGCTGGACAGATTACCGTTTCACCAATTTCCAACATATTGAGAGGTGGTGGGAGATTATTTTTTGTGTTTACACGATGATTAGTTTAAATTCTCCCGCCTTCTTAGGCTTAAATCAATCTCGTCAAATTGAGACTGAGGCAGAAGAAAATAGTGATGTTGATTTTTCTAATCATCCGCAATGGAACCGCGAATACGGATGGAAAAATACTTTAAATAATCTGCGTCTAATTATCCAACCACTCTTACTATTTTGGTTGATTTATCCCTGGTTAAGCATTTTCCCTAATTCACACTTATTGCTAGGATTCAATCATTTAATTGCTGCAATGAATCAATTTAAACCTGGTTATGGTTCTGGATAATTTAACTTATTTACTACTTGCTTATTCCGGAAAGTGACAGAAGAGGGATAATATGGGTAGAGTATTCAGAATTTAGAATTCTGACTCCTGTTTTATTTTTCGATATTCAGGTGGTTACTAAAAAATAAGGGTATTGTAACTTGTTAAGTTGCCAATACCCTCATGTAGATAAACTAAGTTTTGACAGTAGCGTATAAGTCTAAGTCAGTGCCTGAGCAACTGCTGCCGAAAGTGACTCATTTGCTGCTTGCTTCAACAATTCGGCTTTATCGGTCTGTTCCCAAGGCAAGTCTAAATCAGCCCGCCCAAAATGACCGTAAGCCGCGACGTCCTGATAAAAACGTCCGCCTCGTTCACTTGGTAAGTTGCGTAAGTTGAAGGTATGGATAATCCCTGCTGGACGGAGTTCAAAGTGTTTGTTGATTAATTCCAGTAAGGTTTCTTCATCCACTTTGCCAGTACCAAAGGTATCCACTAGAATGCTTGTTGGTCGTGCTACACCGATAGCATAAGATAGTTGGATTTCAACTTTTTCTGCCAACCCAGCGGCGACAATATTTTTCGCGACATAGCGAGCCGCATAAGCAGCAGAACGGTCTACTTTCGTGGGGTCTTTACCAGAAAAAGCGCCGCCACCATGACGTGAATAGCCACCGTAGGTATCAACGATTATTTTCCGTCCTGTCAGACCAGAGTCTCCTTGAGGACCACCAACGACAAATTTGCCAGTGGGGTTGACTAAAAAACGTGTTTCGTCATTAGGTTTAACGTCAATGTCGCCAAAAACAGGTTCGACCACTGCTGACCAGAGGTCTTGTTTAATTTTGGCTTGTACCGCTGCCTCATCCGTAATTTCCCCAATACTGGCTGTATGCTGGGTGGAAATTAGAATCGTATCAATACCTACGGGGCGTCCATCTTCGTAGACCACAGTTACTTGGGTTTTACCGTCAGGACGCAGGTATGACAATTCACCTGTTTTACGAACTGCTGCCAATCGGCGAGCAATGCGGTGGGCGAGACTGATGGGTAAGGGCATCAGTTCTGGTGTTTCGTTGCTGGCAAAGCCAAACATTATACCTTGATCGCCCGCACCAATTTTATCGAATAGCTCATCACTATCTTGCTGGCGGGTTTCTTGGGCGGTGTTAACGCCTTGGGCAATATCGGGTGATTGTTCGTCTAAAGCCAGCAGAACGCTGGTGCTGTTAGCAGAAAAGCCATTGTCGGCATTGGTATAACCAATTTCGGCAATTTTTTTCCGGGCGAGATTGACAAAATTTACATTAGCTTTGGTGGTTATTTCACCAGTGATTAGCACCAAACCAGTATTAACTACGACTTCAGCGGCGACACGACTGCTCGGATCTTGTGTCAATAGGGCATCCAGAATAGTATCAGAAATCTGATCGCAGATTTTATCTGGATGACCTTCGGTGACTGACTCAGAGGTAAATAGATATCGACGAGACAAAGGAAATTCCTCCATCGAGAGTTTTTTTGTTAACTAAATGTGAGTATTTAGTTTAACTACTAATTTCTGAAATCATAACAATATTTATACTTCAGTCGTTAGTATCTTCTTGATATTGATAAAAACCACTAACTATAAGGTAAATATCCGTAAGTAAGATAAATGTATGCTAATTATTTTGCAGCTAAAATGTATTTAATAACACAAAAAAAGGGGGGTACCCGGAAGCGCCCCCACAAGCTTTGACACAAACACTGCTGCTTTAAACCTGAATCGCTAACTTTGCTTCCGTAGCTGTCAACCGCTCATAAGCAGCACGCATCTTCAAACCTGTAAGCACTTGGAAGAAACCAGTTCCATTATTGGAACCTGGATACTCGCGGTGCTGGAGTAACAAGTGAGTCAATTCACCCTGATATTTGGTGGATGTATTGCTGAGATGGGTTTCGATGTAAATGACTTCTTCCAAATTGTCAAATTGACCATCCACCTCTAGTACTGAGACATAGCGGCCGTAGTAAACATCTGAACCGTAGTACAGTTGCATACCAGGATAAGAACATGTCAGCTTGCGTCCACAAGGAGTCCAATTAATTGTTGACCCTTCATCAAATAGGTAGGTTGGATCGAACCCTTCCTTACCTTCCCGCTGGAGCATACGTACCCGTAGGACTCTGCGCTCGGTGTCGTTTTTGATCAAGTTTGTGGGCAATACCTGGAGAACCACATCGGCGAATTCTCTTTGCGGTTCGATAAACTTTTCAAAGTCAGGTTTGCGGGAATTGATTTGCGCTAACACATCTTCGTAGCGATGACCGCGTTCAGCCATATCTCGCTGGATTTTCCAGGCAATTTTGACCTCATCGCTAATGTCAAAATAAACACTGAAGTCGATTAGCGATCGCACCCGCTCATCATATAAAGGATGCAGCCCTTCAACAACTATAATGTGATTCGGCTCTACCCGCTCTGGCGGATCGATCAAGCCGGTTTCGTGGTTGTAAATCGGCTTATCAATAGCTTGACCACTTTTGAGCGCTTTAATTTGCTCATACATCAGGTCAAAATTGTTCGCCCTGGGGTCTAGCGCCGTTATCCCCGTTTCTTTGCGCTGTTTGCGATCCAACGAGTGATAGTCATCCAAGCAGATGACTGTCATTAAATCTTCACCAAACAAATCTATCAAACGACGCAAAAACGTAGATTTACCGCAACCAGAGTCTCCGGCTACTCCAATCAGTACCACGCGTTCCGGCTTACTTGTCATAAATCTCCTCTAAAATACTAAAGTTGTGTCAATAATTTTTCACACAGCAGATTCTGAAGCCAGGAGTTTACCCCTTTGGTTTATCCTGCGTTCTTGCTACCTAGCACATCTATAAGACACCAAGCGGGTAGGCAACAAAGTAATTAAGTTGCTACTCGTCGGACTAGCCTGAATGTTGGTGCCTAGTAAGTATTTAATCCTAGTGATATATTTGATTTTAACAGAAGGGGGTATCCCATACAAGATTGCTGTCAAGAAGAATTAGCGTGGTTCCTCAATCATTTTTTTGTTAATTTAGTTGTTAATTTAAAAATGGGGATCAGCACTGCTCATCAGCGTTGCACCTTTATCAGTCTGCTACTTGTGACTCTATAGAATCAAGACTATAAAGTATAATTTATTATTGCCGCAAAATTGCCGCAAATTTTCTAATGTTCCTAAATTGTAATTCCTGCTCGACAATACTTAATATATTCAAAGCAAAAATCTATCCAACGAATGAGGAAATAACTTACATTACCCAAATTGTTGGCTGTAAATTTATGAATATGCTCATATAGAAGCGTTGACGTTATGGCAAAGTACTGATGCAAGGTTGACAGATTTTTCACATCAAGTAAAACTAATTACAGTTGCTTAAATTATCATTGTCCATCTCGTGATATTTGTGGCTGGAGTTGTCCTAGTTATGTAATTGTCCATAGATAGGTAATGAAGATAGCTAACAACATTCCAGAAGAGTAGTAGATTTGGAGAAGTAAAACCAATCGGAAGAAAACCTTCCTTTCTTGGCATTCTCCGATTTAAACCCCTGGAGTAAGCAAGCACAAGGGAAGCTTTTGGAGGTAAATAGAGCGGTGGAAGCTACCGCTCAAAGTAGCCCTCCGAGAATATCTACTATTGTGATATTGTGAGTTGTTCATAGGGTACTAAGGTAAAAAGCTATCTCCCTGATGGGGGTGGTAGTTAACGAAAAAAAGATTAAATTGATTCATTATTAACATTCTCCACAAGACTTCTCCTTTACCTTAGAAGGTGAACAGGTGTGTTTTTTGCTATGCCTGCATGTCTTTGGTGAGTGTACTTAGCAAGGCATTAATTTAATGATGCCGTTTTTCCTTCAGGGCCAGTTTTGTGAAACGAAAATCCGGTAAACTAAAGCTGGCATGGGATGGGAATAGTTTTTTTTGAAAAACGGTTAAGTAAATTATCGGAGTGGTAGAACGAATGTACAATCAAGGTGCTGTTGAGGGTGCTGCCAACACAGAATTAGGTAGCCGCATCTTCCTTTATGAAGTAGTGGGTTTGCGTCAGAGTGAAGAAACCGATCAAACTAACTACCCAATTCGGAAAAGTGGCAGTGTGTTCATCAGAGTGCCTTACAACCGCATGAATCAAGAAATGCGACGTATCACTCGTCTAGGCGGCACAATTGTTAGCATCCAGCCTGTAACTGCGCTACAGCCAGTTAATGGTCAAGCCTCATTTGGAAGTGCTACAAGCGTTGTCAGCGAGTTAGCTACATCTGGGGAAACTGCTAACAGTGAAGGGAATGGTAAAGCCACACCTGTAAATACTCATAGTGAAACCAAAGGTTTTGCTAAACCACCAGCTGAAGAACAGCTCAAGAATAAGGACAAGAAAGGCAACACCATGACTCAAGCGAAAGCCAAAAAAGACCACGGTGACGTTCCTGTTAACACTTACCGTCCCAATGCTCCGTTTATTGGCAAGGTAATATCTAATGAACCGCTAGTCAAAGAAGGTGGTATTGGTATTGTTCAACACCTCAAATTTGACATTTCCGCCGGGGATTTGAAGTATATAGAAGGTCAAAGTATTGGGATTATCCCACCAGGATTAGACAAGAACGGCAAGCCAGAAAAACTGAGACTCTATTCCATCGCCTCAACTCGTCATGGCGATGATGTGGATGATAAGACAGTATCACTGTGCGTCCGTCAATTAGAATATAAGCACCCAGAAACTGGCGAAACAGTCTACGGTGTTTGCTCTACACACCTGTGTTTCTTAGAACCAGGGGCAGAGATAAAAATTACTGGGCCTGTGGGTAAGGAAATGTTGTTACCCGAAGATCCCGAAGCTAATGTCATCATGTTGGCAACTGGAACGGGTATTGCCCCGATGCGGGCTTATCTGTGGCGTCAGTTTAAAGATGCAGAAAGAGCAGCTAACCCAGAATACCAATTTAAAGGATTCTCTTGGCTAATATTTGGTGTTCCCACAACTCCAAACCTCTTATATAAGGAAGAACTGGAAGAAATTCAACAAAAATATCCTGATAACTTCCGTCTGACTGCTGCCATCAGCCGGGAACAAAAAAATCCCCAAGGCGGTAGAATGTACATCCAAGACCGCGTAGCGGAACATGCAGATGAATTGTGGCAGTTGATTAAAAACGAAAAAACCCACACCTACATCTGCGGTTTGCGGGGTATGGAAGAAGGTATTGATGCAGCCTTAACAACTGCTGCTGCTAAAGAAGGCGTAACCTGGAGTGATTACCAGAAGCAACTCAAGAAAGCTCATCGCTGGCACGTAGAAACCTATTAAGTTAGTCATTGGTCATTAGTCATTAGTTTTAGACAAAGGACGAAGGACAAAGGACAAATGACAAAGGAAGCAGGATAATCAGTAGGTAGGGCAAACGCTCTACCTACAATTGTTTTGTTATGAATATTGTAAATAGCTGAGGCAAGAGTTCTCAGTTCTGAAGAGTAGAGTACTAAATAATACTTGTTACTACTCAGCACTCAGCACTCAGCACTCAGCACTAAAAAATAAATTGGGTGCAAAATTTGTGGGTGTGAAACTAGGAATACTGGGATTAGGCACCGTGGGAACGGGAACAGTGCAGTTGTTGCAAGATAGCGCTGGGCGTCACCCATTGTTGCAAGAGATAGAAATTTATCGGGTGGGAGTGCGATCGCTAGATAAACCCCGTGCAGTAGAATTGTCTACGGAAGTCTTAACTACAGATTTAGATTCTATTGTCAACGATCCAGCGGTAGATATAGTTGTCGAAGTGATGGGCGGACTGGAGTAAGCGCGATCGCTAATTCTCAAAGCTTTAAGTAATGGTAAGCATGTAGTCACAGCCAATAAAGCAGCGATCGCCCGCTTCGGAGCGGAAATTTTCACAACTGCTAATCAAGCTGGCGTCTACGTCATGCTAGAAGCCGCCGTGGGTGGTGGGATTCCGGTGATTCAACCTTTGAAGCAGTCTTTAAGTGTTAACCGAATTCATACTGTAACTGGCATTGTTAACGGTACAACAAACTACATCCTGACACGGATGCAAACAGAAGGCAGCAACTTTAATGATGTCTTAGCTGATGCCCAACGTTTGGGTTATGCTGAGGCTGACCCCACTGCCGATGTGGATGGCTTAGACGCAGCTGATAAAATTGCCATCCTGGCATCATTAGGCTTTGGTGGACGCATCAACCTCCAAGATGTTTATACTGAGGGGATTCGGCAAGTCAGCAAAACAGATATTGCTTACGCCGAAAAATTGGGATTTGTGATTAAATTGTTAGCGATCGCTAAACGTGATACTCCCTCATCCCCCCTTTCCGTCAGAGTTCATCCTACTTTAGTGCCTCAAGCTCATCCTTTGGCTAGCATCAATGGGGTTTACAATGCCATTCTTGTCGAAGGAGAACCCATCGGGCAAGTAATGTTTTTTGGCCCCGGTGCTGGTGCTGGTGCAACCGCCAGTGCTGTCACGTCAGATATTTTGAATTTAGTTGCTGTCCTCAAAACTAATACAGCAGTTACAAATCCATTATTAGCTTGTGGGCATCAAGAATATTGCCAAATTGCACCGATGGCAGAATTGATAACTCGATTTTACGCCCGTTTCCTCACCAATGACCAACCTGGAGTTATCGGTAAATTGGGGACTTGCTTTGGCAACTATGGCGTTAGCTTAGAGTCAATTGTCCAAACTGGCTTTCAAGGAGAACTAGCAGAGATTGTAGTTGTTACCCATGATGTGCGAGAAGGCAATTTTAGGCAAGCTTTGGCAGAAATTCAGAATTTCTCAGCGATTGAAAGCATTCCCAGCTTACTGCGTGTACTTTGAGATTAGTTGAGAGTCAATAGTGTTCAGTTCAGGCAAGAGATGCGATAAATCATCGGTCTTTGCGATTTAGAAGCAAGTGTAGAAGTTTATACAGCAATACGGTTCAGTTAAGCATTGTTTTCCTCTCTCTGTTCCCTCTGTGCCTCTGCGGTTCGTTAAAAAAATTGACTTTGATAAAGAGTTTTAGCCTTAACTGAACCGTATTGGTTTATACAGCAGATTGCAACTTCTCTACGTTCGCGCAGCGCGTCGCAGACAGAGGCTACGCCAAGGTGAAGTACAGATGATGGTAGGGGCACAACATGTTGTGCCCCTACCCATGTACTTCATTTACCTGAAATACGCTGTAAATTAATTGGTGGAAAATATCAGTTATTAGCAGCAAATGAGCGCGGACATTATCCTGAGTCTAGGCGTAGTTATTACTCTCTAAATTGTGCCGCTGTAATTGTTACTGGTGCTTTATCTTTGATTTGTCTGAATAAGAAATTTTGATAATTTCCGTCTTTCTCAGCATATTTATATGCTTCATATCGAAAACCATCTAGTTTTCCTTCAGATACAAGTTTATTCCAATCATTCCCATTTATTCTTATAACGTAAGTTGGTGTACAGACATCATATTTTACATCTGTAGTAATATTTCCTTTGTACCAACCTATTGTTGGTGCTTCTTGAGTAAACCATCCATTTTCAACAGTTGCAGCTCCTTGATTAATGATTTTTTCACAATTTTCTTGAGCGAATGCTTGTGGAGTAAACAAGAATGTCAAGCTACTTACAAAAAATGCTAGGCGTTGCATAATGGCGGTATGAATTGAGGTAAAACTGGATGGAATGTCCGCGTTGTGGGTCGTCTCATATCCGTAAGAACGGAAATAAAAGAGGTAAACAGAATCACATTTGCTGTAATTGCGATCGCCAATTTATTGATCGGTACGAACCACCTCAAGGATACAGTGATGAAGTGAAACGGGAATGCCTGAAAATGTACGTTAATGGTATGGGATTTCGTGGCATTGAACGGGTCAAAGGTGTGCATCACACGACATTGATTACTTGGGTAAAACTTGTAGGAGAACTGCTACCTGATGTTTATGATCCAGAGACAATTCCAGAAGTTGGCGAACTCGATGAACTAGAAACGTTCGTCGGCTCAAAAAAAACAAAGTTTGGCTTTGGACAGCAGTGAACCACTTCACACAAGGTATTTTAGCGTGGGTTTTGGGCGACCATAGCGCCGAAACTTTTCGACCGTTATGGGATATTGTAGGTACTTGGCAGTGCTATTTCTATGTCACGGATGGATGGTTGGTCTATCCAGGCTTTATTCCAGAGGGCGACTCAGATTGTGAGCAAGACTTACATGACACGAGTTGAGGGGGAAAACACCCGGTTGCGCCACTATCTCGCTCGATTGCATCGAAAAACGCTATGTTATTCCAAATCAGCACAAATGCTGAAATACTCGATTCGATTGCTACTTCACTATCTCAAGTTTTGGGATGTTCCAGTTTCAGTATGATTCATACCGCCATTATGCAACGCCAAAATGCCAAAAACACTAGAATCAGTCGTGTAATTCTGGTGATACTTTTCATGATCTTTCTACGTATAGATAAATACACAGAATAAATTATCACTCATGAGAAAAAGATACAAGGACAGTTAAGACAGTTAAGACATTCAAACTATATTTAATAAAAATTTTAGGTTTAAAGAAAATTGATTCGCAGCACGTTAAGAATGACCGACAAAATCACTCTCATGGATGCTTTAAACTTAACCTTGATTTTTGAAGTTTTTTTACCTGTTATAGCAATTACTGCCGTAGGACTTGCAATTTACTTCATTATGCAAGCCCTACCAGAAGATGGATTTTTTAAACTTGGATTTGACTAATCCCAAGAAGAAACAGAAGTAAGTATAATCTCTATTTCGTCACATTCTAAACGTCCAGTGGACAAGCAATACATTCCACTAGACTGCTAAGAGCAAGGGAGATTTTTAGTTAAATTAGTCAAAGGTTTACTGGTATTTATCCCCGAAAATAGGGGCTTTAAAAGGTTGGTACTTGCTCGATTTAGGCAAGGGTAAATTCTGAAGGGCTGAAGAGAGTGGGTGACGAGGGAATCGAACCCGCAACCAATAGATTAAGAGTCTACTGCTCTACCGTTGAGCTAGTCACCCACACGAATAACAATGGTAGCATAACTTTTGACAATTTAGCTAGTGCTATGCCCAAAAAAGGAATTAAAAGGGGAATTTGACAGTGAAGGTGGTTTGACCTGCTGCACTCTCTACATAAATTGAGCCGCCTAAATGTCTGACCATTTTTTGCACTAATGCCAATTCCAGCCCTGTGCCGCTATGTTTCCAAGGGTCGTGTTTGGAAAGGTGATAGAAAGGTTCAAAAATCCGCGAGAGTTCATTGCTGGTAAGCTCTATTCCCGAATTGGTAATATTAAGCTCGACTGTATCCCCGATCAACTGAGCAGAGACTGCGATCGCTTCCCCGGCTGGGGTATATTTGCAGGCATGGTTGAGCAGTTCGGTGACAATCCGCTCCAAATCAGTGATATCTGTCTCCAAAGGCGGCAGCGCCCGATCGACAGTCAGGTTTAACTGCTGTCGCTGGCAGTTGGTGAGGTCTCGAAAAGACTCGATAATGGGATGAAGCCAGCTTTGAAAGTCAATGGCAATCAAGGTTGGAGGATCGGGTTCGGCTTCGAGATATGTGAGTGTGAGTAGGTCGTTAATTAACTTGCTTTCTCGCCCACACTCGTTATGCAGAATCTGCAAGAGTTGCGGCACTATTTCTATTTCTGATATTTCTGCTGGTGTGAGGACACTTTCGAGAGTTTGGACTGCAAGGCTAATGCTTGTTATGGGTGTCCGCAGTTCTTGGGACAGGGTTCTGAGAAATTGGTTTTTGAGGCGATCGCTTTTTTCTAGTTCTTTTACCTGTACCTGGTTTTGTTTGTAAAGCTGGGCTTGACGAATGGCGATCGCACATTCATTTGCTACCTGCTGCATTAGCTCAATTTCAAATTCGTCAAAAGCCTCTTGTGATGGTCTTGTCAACCAAATATTTCCCAAAATCCCTTGAGTATCGAAAATTGGACAAGCCATCTGAGACATAACTAGCAAATTTGGTTGCCATTCCGAGGCCATTTCCAAAAATTGCAATGGTTGTTTTTGCAACAGCGGCTGATAAACTTCAAGATAGTCTGCAATCTGTTTGGTTAATCCTTGACATTGGGGCAAATTAATGCTGTATTCGTAAGCAATAGTAACTAGAGTTTGGCAGGTACTGTAGAGTTCAATTTGGCAACGCTCAAGGTTTAGTAACTTTGCTAATTCCTGGGTAAGTGTCTGCAACACCTGAGTTTGATCCAGACTGTCGCGGATTTGTTCTGTCATGCGTCGCACCAAGGCTTCAAAGTTTCGCACCTGCTGCAACTGATTTAGATGTTTCTGTTTTTGCAACTCCATCTTGGCTTTGAGATCCTGGAGTTGCTGATGAAGTTCTGCCTGTTGGACTGCAATACCGATTTGAGTTGCCAACTGCTTGAGCAAGTCAGTTTCCGTTTGCTGCCATTGACGCGATTCACGGCAATGCTGGGCAATCAATAGTCCCCACATATCTTGCTCTTGGAAAATCGGCACGACGAGATTGGCTCTTATCTGCAAAGATGTCAGGAAATCTATATGGCAAGGATGCAAGCCGGCTGCATAAATATCTTCAACAACTTGAATGCAACCTCGTCCGTAGTGTTCTGGATGTTTGCCACTGAAGCAGGGATCGGTGATGTTTTTTCCCAACAGTGGATCGCTGGCAGCTACAGTTGATTCGGCAATGATTACTCCACTACCATCAGTCTCGAAGCGATAAATTAACACGCGATCGCAATTCAAAAACTGTCGCAGTTCAATTGTAGTCTGATGCAGAATTGTCTCTAATTTTACAGATTGGTGAATCCGTCCAGCGATCGCTTCTAGTAGTTGTTCTCGTTCAACCTGGAGTCCAACTGCTTGCTCTGCTTGCTTCACAGAGGTAATATTACTACTAGTACCAATCAATCGATAAACCTTGGAGTTAGAATCTTTTAGTGGCGTGAGAGTCGTACTCCACCAAGTAGGAACTCCCTGGAATTGCAAACATTGTTCGTAAGAAATAGTTGTGCCGAAGCTTACACAGTCCACATAATGTTGACGCACCTTTGCAGCATCAATAGCAGAGAGGATATCCTCTGGCTTTTTGCCCCGGAGATCGTCTGAGCGAATCCCTATCCACCGTTCATGAGTGGGATTAAGGGCCACATATTGAAAATCTCCATCCTCCAAAACATCAACTACAAATATTGATGCCTGTACAGAATCATACATGCTGAGTAGAAACTGCTCGCTACTACTTTTTTCATCTACTTCTGTGCCAAAAAGAATTTGAGGTGGCGATAATTTTGTCAACTCCATAGTTGATTCCACTGGATTTATATTCATGCGAGAGTCCCACTCTTGTATTACTGACTCTTCTAGGCGCTCTTTTGTCGTTAAGCTTGTAGTAGATGCACTTTAGCGCCTATAGCAAAGTATTGTCAGCTGTTGCTCATCGAAATTTTGATCTTTCTCTACTTCTTGTCAGAAATCTAGGAAAGCTAATAGGAGTCAGCTTAACAAAATCCTGCTTTTTGAAGGTGAAAATACATTTGCAGGTTAGGGCAAACTTACTGAAATTTTTTAACGGTTTTTCAAGATTGTTGCATATATCTAAGTGCAAACCTCAGTATACATGAATTAAATTTATAATTCTTAATAAAAATGCGCTCGCGTCTGTGGCAACTTACAATCGCAATTTGTAAGCATTGATTCCTGTGAGGATACCAACCAGCAGCCAAGTGATTCCTAATCCGATGACTTCACCTAAAAATAACTGGCTTAAGTAGCGCCAGATTGTTCCCACAGCAGAACCCACAGGGACAGCAACAGCCCAACTTGCCGCAGAAACAAATATCCATCGCCATGCTACAGGCTGGGGAATTGCTAACCATTGTGCTAATCCAATCCCCAAACCGCCAAAAGCTCCATAAACCGCCCCTGACAAGATTCTCACGGGAAGAATCTGAGTGCTAGGTACAATCCAACCCACAGCACCAATACCGATCGCAGTGATAATACTCCAACCCAAAAGACTTGACAAAATCCACCTGATACAAAATATAGGTTGTTTGAGAAGACAACCTTGAGGAAGTGCGATCGCAAATCCGCCAATAGCAGCCTCTACCACCCCAACATCTGGCTTTTCGCCGACTTCAATTAAGAGTAAACTCAATAAAAATCCGCCAAAAGTAGCTAAAGTCCACAGCAACGTAAAGCCAAATCTAGTATTGTTAGGCGCGAATGGCATCAAAGTTTCTTTGTTTGTAATAGTCTGACAGTTTTTGCATTAAACATCTCAAAAAAACCTTTGCGTCGCTGTTGTGGTGATTCCGGTACGATGTAACCCCACAGACTCTCCCAGTAGAAAAAGGAGATACCATCAAAATTGCGATCGCGTACTACCTGAACCTGTTCTCTAACTTGTGCCATTTTCACCGGATTACCTACCGTTCCTGTGGATATACCAATACCTACAGGAATTAGACTTTGAGCCAATTTTATAGATGGTTGTTCCAATTGAGCGATAAAAGACTTTTTGTCGTTTCGATACACCTGCAAAATTAACTCATTAACTAAACCTTTTTTTACCCAATTTTCCCAATCTTGCAAATAGTATTTATAAGCAAAAGCTTGATAGTTGGGAGACAGAGATATTTTGATTTTGGGCTTAACTGCCTTCACAGCTTGATAGATTTCTGCCATAAAATCAGTAATTTTATCTGCCCGCCACCGCATCCATTCTGGGTTAAAAGGGTCGGTAGGGGGACTTTTGCCTTGATGTTCTTGCTGGTATAGTTCAATAGTGAAGCGATCGTAGCCGAACTGTACAGGCATCCCAAAATGGTCATCAAGCTGAATACCATCCACATCATAATCCCTTACTACTTCTAAAATTAACCCTTGAATAAACTCTTGTACTTGTGGATGTAAGGGATTCAACCAAGCTTGTTTAGTTATTAAAAGATTGTCGATTTCTTCTGGTGGAGCATCTTGAATAGAGTTTATACCTTCTTGCCCAATTGTCAACCAGTCAGGATAACGCCTTGCTAATTGTGAATAATGCGGCGTCATGAACCCGTATTCAAACCAGGGAATGACTCTCAAATCTTTATTTTTGGCAAGTGTTACTATTTTTGCTAAAACATCCTGTCCACCGTGCATGAAGTTAAGCAAAGGTTGAGTTTCTGATCCTGTAGTTATTTTGGCTACAGTACTCTTGTAAAAAGTATGTCCTCGGTTCCAAACTACAGGATAAATCGTATTAAAGTTGAGAGTCGATAATTGATTTATGGCACGGTTAATACCCCAAGGGACAAATAGTACACCACTAGCAACATTAGTAAGCCAAACGCCGCGAATTTCTGTAGTTAAAGGACTGGTTTTTTGGGAATAAACTGGCAGTGAAGAAGGTAAAAAACCTGTTAAAGCGACTACTAATCCCAAACACAGCAAGTAAGCAACACAACGGCGAGCAACCCGATTCATTTGTAAGCGTGACCTAGTGCGATCGGAATATGTATATAACTACAAAATAAAGTTGTAATCCTCCGGATGATGTAAAGAAATGATGATTCAGAATTCAGGAGTCAGAACTCAGAACTCAGGAGTTAGAGGTCAGAATAGTTGAAACAATACGGAGGAAATTTTGGTTATGAATCTACTTAACAATACCAAAACCTGATAAATTATGACTCCTAACTCCTAACTCCTTTCTGCTTAAAATCTTTCCACACCTTCAAATTGTTTTAGTGCCGATGCATTTGCTGCTTCACCACAAGTTCGTGGTGTGGGGAATATCTTTTCAGGATTTGCTAACCCTTTAGGATTAAAAACTTGCCGTACCCATTGCATAGTTTCTAAATCAACTTGGCTAAACATCTGTGGCATATAACACCTTTTCTCTGCACCGATGCCATGTTCACCAGAAATACTACCACCGACTTGGACACAAAGTTTAAGAATTTTTCCACCCATCTCTTCTACTTGCTCTAATGCTCCATGCACAGAATTATCATAAAGAATTAGCGGATGAAGATTGCCATCGCCAGCATGAAATACATTAGCAACCCGATAACCGTATTGTTTACTTAATGCCTCAATTTCATGTAAAACATAAGGCAACTGAGTCCGAGGAATTACACCATCTTGTACATAATAATCTGGGCTTAAATGTCCAGCAGCAGCAAAAGCAGCTTTGCGCCCTTTCCATAATTTCAAACGAGTTTCTGGGTCAGTAGCAGAAGTGACATTCCGCGCCCCATTCTTTTTACAAATTTCGGTAACTCGCTGCTTATTCCCTGCAACTTCCACTTCTAAACCGTCAATTTCTATTAGCAAAATAGCAGTAGCATCGCGGGGATAACAATTAGTTGCTACAACATCTTCAACTGCATTGATGCTAAAGTTGTCCATCATTTCCATACCACCAGGAATAATCCCGGCACTGATGATGTCAGAAACAGTTGCTCCAGCAGCTTCAATACTTGTAAAATCTGCCAATAGTACACAAATTGATTCAGCACTTTTGAGAATTCGCAAAGTAATTTCTGTGGCAATTCCTAAAGTGCCTTCAGAACCAACAAAAACACCTGTTAAATCATAACCAGGCATTTCTGGAATTTGTCCGCCCATATCGATAATATCTCCTTCCGGCGTGACAATTTTTAATCCTAAAACGTGGTTAGTAGTAACACCGTATTTTAGACAATGTACGCCACCAGAATTTTCCGCAATGTTGCCCCCAATCGAGCAGATAATTTGGCTAGAAGGGTCAGGAGCGTAGTAAAAACCAGCACCACTTACAGCTTGTGTTACCCAACTATTAATCACCCCTGGTTGTACAACTGTCCGTTGATTTTCTAAATCAATGCTGAGGATTTGCCGCATTAATGAGGTAACAATTAGAACAGAATCTTCTACTGGTAAAGCGCCGCCAGATAGACCAGTACCAGAACCGCGTGCTATGAAAGGTATTGAATATTGATTGCATATTTTCACAACTTGGGCAACTTGTTCTGTAGTTCTGGGTAAAACCACCACAGCGGGACGTTGGCGATAACCAGTTAAACCATCGCATTCATATGTAATGAGTTCTTCGCGGCGTTGCACCACACCATTTTTGCCAAGGACACCCTCGAATGCTTTGAGAATGGGCTTCCAGTTACGTTGTTTTTTATCTTGGGTAAGCATAATTTTTTAAAGTTCAAGGTAGATGTTCCAGGCTGGTTAGTATAGCTGTAATTACTATATTTTAAATTCTATCTTCTTCCTCTGTTGTAAGTTCTGACTTCTCATCTCTTAATTCTTTTTTTAGTGATGTATCTATCTCTATATCTTTTAAAAAATTAGAGTTGGGAGAATTGACCATGTGACCTGTATGGTCAATATATTTATGATTTTTGCCAATTCTGACTCGTGCTTGCCCTTTAAAAAACTTGTCAGCACCATCAAACTGAGGAGAGATTATTACCTGCCCTGATAAGTCAATATAGCCCCATTTATAGGCAATTTTAACTGCTGCCAGGCATTCCGAAAATCTATCTACGTAATCAAAATTGGATGGTATAATAACTCGTCCTGATAAATCTATGTAGCCGTATTTCTTGCCAATCTTTACTCGTGCTAGACCTTGGGAAAAGCTCTCAGCCCAATCAAATTGACAGTTGATGACTATCTGCCCTAATGAATTGATATAGCCCCACTTGTAGTCAATCTTTATCAGTGCTAGACCTTCTGCAAACTGCCAAGCCTGAGTAAATTTAGGAGGTATGATTATTTGCCCTCTCTTATCTTTATATCCATACTTTTCACCATTCTTAAATCGCTCTAAACCTAATGCAACGTCTTCCACTTTTTCAAACTGAAACGGAATCGTGATAATCTCTCTATAAACACTTTTGTTGCTAACTTCAAATCGCGTTACCTCATAAGAAAATCTTTCAGGCTTATCAAACTGTGACTGAAGAATCATCGTCCCCATCTGGTCGATGTAGTCAACTTTATGACCAAGCTTTACTTGTGCTATTCCATTGAAAAATTTTCCAGCCTCATCAAACAGAGGTGGAATAACTACTTGTCCTTTTTGATTTTTGTAGCCCCACTTGTCCCCCTCCTGGAATGGCCTCAAGCCCTTGGTCATTTAGTTTGCCTACCTTTTATTTTCGTACTAACACAAACCTCTTATTGTCAATAATGGCACAATCATCTCCTAAAGCCAAAAATAGTGTGTCCACTATTTTTGGCTAACTTGCATCCTCTCATCCCCAATGAACTAACCTAGAAATAACGCTTTCAAATACTGGACAAAATCATGGTTCAGGAAGTTCTAATCAATAATGATGATTACTATGTGCCAGATGCCAACCAACTAGTCACTGAAGATGATACACCTGTGGACAATTTTGCTTCGGAAAAACAACAACGCCTGTTGGTTGGCTCTCTTTATACTTCTCTACAGCCGCAGACTTTTTTAGCAGCAGCCAATGTCGGGATTTACCATACAGACGGTCAACCCGCAATTGTACCTGACGTTTTTCTCAGCTTAGATGTGCAAGTACCTCAAAATTGGTGGGAAAAACAAAATCGTTGTTATATGGTTTGGCGTTTTGGCAAACCTCCAGAAGTTGTCCTTGAAATTGTCTCTAATCAAGAAGGTGATGAACTTGGCAAAAAACTGAAAATTTATGAACACATGCGGGCTAGTTACTACATCGTATATGACCCAAATCAGCAATTAGGAGAAAAAGTACTACGTGTTTATGAACTTAGGGGAACACGCTACTTTGAAACCTCAGAAATTTGGTTAGAACAAGTTGGTTTAGGTGTAATTCTGTGGGAAGGTGAATTTGAAGGCAGACAGGATCATTGGTTACGCTGGTGTTACCAAGATGGGAATGTTTTATTGACTGGAGATGAACGCGCCGAACAGGAACGACAACGTGCTGAACAAGCAGAACAACGCACCCAATTACTAGCAGAAAGGCTACGGGCTATGGGCGTAGATCCAGACACTCTATAGGACACTAGCTGTAAAGACGCAAGGGCTTTTTACGTCTTTGTATGAGTCAATTATCACGAACTTGTGCAACTTATAAACTCTTTTATACGATGCCAAACCTTCTCTAATAAATTAGGATCGTCTGAATCAAACCATTCAATTTGTGGATATGCTCGAAACCAAGTACGTTGTCGCTTGGCAAATTGTCGTGTATGCAAAACTGTTAATTCTTTCGCTTCATCCAAGGAAATATCCCCAGCCAAATATTGCTTTATTTCTTGATAGCCCAAAGTATTCAACAAAGACAAATCAGCGCCATATTTTTGACAAAGATTCTCCACCTCAGCGACCAAACCATTTGCTATCATTTGCTCAGTACGCTGTTGAATCCGAACATCTAACTTTTCAACATCGCAATCTAAACCAATTTGCAAAATCGGATAATTCGGTGGATTCTCCCCTTGCTGTTCTGAAATTGGATATCCGGTGACGTAAAATACCTCTAATGCTCGTAAAGTCCGCACTGAATCGTTGCCATGAATCTTTTGTGCAGCAACTGGATCAACTTGTTGTAAAATTGCGTAGAGTTGTGGTTGTCCTAGAGATTCAAGCTGCGATCGCAATTCAATCTGTGGTGCAACTCTCGGAATTTTCATTCCTTGGACAATAGAACGAATGTATAAACCAGTACCACCAACTAAAAACAGTGGTGTAACACCAACAGAAGCAATTAAGGCTTGTGTTTGTTTCTGGTAGTCTGCTACTGTCATCGTGTCTGTTGGATCGCAGATATCTATTAGATAGTGCGGCACAAATTTTTGTTCAGCCACAGTTGGTTTCGCCGTCCCAATATCAAATTCACGATAAACTTGACGAGAATCAGCACTAAGAATTACAGAACCCAACCGCATTGCCAAAGCCAAAGCCAAACTCGATTTTCCCGTTGCCGTCGCCCCACAAATCACAATTAATTTAGTCATTAGTCATTAGTCATTAAGCTATTCTCCCCCTGCTCCCCCTGCTCCCTGCCCCTCTGCCTCCCCTGCCTCTCTTGCACGGTACTGCAACCCCAGTATAAACTTCTCTTGAAAATGCCCTACAGACGCCAGCAAGGCTTTTGTGTTACAATTTTGGAGTGTTTTTACTTTTATTTGCCTTTCGGCGATTTCAACCCCACGCATCAGGAGAGTTTACATGACGAGCAGTTACAGTGCCGATCAGATTCAAGTTCTGGAAGGTCTGGAAGCCGTCCGCAAAAGACCAGGAATGTACATTGGTACCACTGGGCCGCGAGGACTCCACCATTTAGTTTACGAGGTGGTGGACAATTCAATCGATGAGGCTTTGGCGGGTCATTGCACTCATATAGAAGTGGATATCAACGCTGATGGTTCCGTGACTGTAACAGATGATGGTCGCGGTATTCCCGTCGATACTCACTCGCGTACTGGAAAATCGGCTTTGGAAACCGTAATGACGGTACTGCACGCCGGTGGTAAGTTTGGCGGCGGTGGTTACAAAGTTTCTGGAGGATTGCACGGGGTTGGTATTTCTGTTGTTAATGCCCTATCTGAAGTTGTAGAAGTTACGGTTTGGCGAGATAAAAAGGTTCATCTCCAACGCTATGAACGCGGTATCCCAGTTACGGAACTGCAAACCAAGCCTTACAAAGAAGCTAGAACTGGAACTTCTGTCACCTTCAAGCCAGATACCCAAATTTTTACAACTAGCATTGAGTTTGATTACATCACTTTATCAGGTCGCCTACGAGAATTGGCGTATCTGAATGCAGGTGTCAAAATTACCTTTACTGACCACCGTTTAGAACTACTAAAAAGCGATACAGCCAAGGTAGAAACCTACGAGTACAAGGGTGGGATCAAAGAGTACATTGCGTACATGAACCGTGAGAAGCAACCACTGCATGAAGAAATTATCTATGTGCAGGGCGAACGCAACAACGTACAAGTGGAAGTTTCATTACAGTGGTGTACTGATGCTTACACGGATAATGTACTAGGTTTTGCTAACAATATTCGCACGGTAGATGGTGGTACGCACTTAGAAGGGTTAAAAGCAGTTCTGACTCGGACATTAAATGCGATCGCCCGCAAGCGCAATAAAATTAAAGAGAATGAACCTAACCTCAGTGGCGAACACGTCCGCGAAGGTTTGACTGCGGTAATTTCCGTTAAAGTCCCAGATCCAGAATTTGAAGGACAAACCAAAACCAAACTCGGTAATACTGAAGTACGGGGAATTGTGGATTCTTTGGTGGGAGAAGTCCTCACCGAGTATCTAGAATTTCATCCTGCCATAGCAGATTCAATCTTAGATAAAGCTATCCAAGCTTTCAAAGCCGCAGAAGCAGCGCGTCATGCACGGGAATTAGTTCGCCGCAAATCTGTACTAGAATCTTCGCCATTGCCTGGTAAATTGGCAGATTGTAGTTCTCGTGACCCTAGCGAATCTGAGATATTCATTGTGGAAGGGGATTCAGCAGGTGGGAGTGCCAAACAAGGACGCGATCGCCGCACTCAAGCAATCTTGCCTCTACGTGGTAAAATTCTTAACATTGAAAAAACCGATGACGCTAAAATTTATAAAAATAACGAAGTTCAATCGTTAATTACAGCACTTGGTTTAGGTGTCAAAGGTGATGAATTCGATTCCAACCAACTGCGTTATCACCGTATAGTCATTATGACGGATGCTGACGTAGATGGAGCGCACATCCGTACTTTGCTGTTAACATTCTTCTATCGATATCAGCGATCGCTCATCGAACAAGGCTTTATTTATATTGCTTGTCCCCCACTGTTTAAAGTAGAACGGGGACGTAATCATGAGTATTGCTATAGCGATCGCGAAAAAAATCAAGCGATCGCCAAATTCCCGGCTAACGCCAACTACACCATCCAACGCTTCAAAGGTTTGGGTGAAATGATGCCACAACAACTCTGGGACACCACCATGAACCCAGAAACTCGTAAAATGAAGCAAGTCGAAATTGAGGATGCCGCCGAAGCCGATCGCATCTTCACAATTTTAATGGGCGATCGGGTCGCACCCAGACGAGAATTTATCGAAACCTATGGTTCTAAACTCAATTTCACCGATTTAGATATCTAATCTCAGCAGTCCTAAATCATTTGTAAAAAACAAGATCCCCGATTTCTTTGATAAATCGGGGATCTTTAACTTTGAAATATTGCTTGACATTCCTGCAACAGATTTTGGTAAAGAATTTATATTCAAAATTTCTGTAAAAACTACCTCTTTTGGATGATGACAATCTATGAAATTTATAAACTTATTGTATTAACATTTTTGATACTACAAATTATGTCGTTAGAGTAGTTGACTTATCACTTGTGTGACAAGCTTATAATACAAAAAATACAAATATTCCAAGTTTCTCTCTGTGTAGTTCATATAATTTGCTAATTGTCAAGATTTTTGAAACAATCAATGCTCGATTGTTAGCAAAACCACCAACTTTGTTGGAAAGTTAGTTCAGATAATACTCTTTGCTCTGATTCGTTGATTAATTTGAACCACCAGCTAGAAACACATTTGTTATGCTTTAAGAAAATAACTGAATATCATCTATCCAACAGCAATTAATAAGTATTTTGAGGATTTCTCATCATAAGATGACAGAAACCTACCGAAATAAAAGTATTGAAATTTACAATTGATTTACGCAAAAAAGCTTTGTAACTAAATCATCAGGTAATCTGCTGGATTCTCTGTGTTCGAGGTAATAGCTGTTGGAAGTACCCACCATAAGGCTGAAAACTTGTTAATATCTTCATGTAGTGCCATGGCGATCGCGATCGTATCGTATGTATCTAATGTACTTTTGCCTAAGATAAGACGATATTGGCAAGTTCGCAGGACAAATTGTTTTTGAATTGATTAAAATATCCTTGTATACAATAAGAAAAGTTTGTCAAGTTTCATAGGGCTGAAATCGCCACAGTGCGCTAACGTGTGAATAAGACCCAATTAGTAAACCTAAATTGATCTTCTATCAGGTCGATTCTGCCACCGCCTCAACTCCTCAGTTAAGGTAGTTAGTACGCAGAAGGTTAACTGCTTTCAGGCAAGCACCACCACCATTGTTGTATTTACCCAAGGACAAGACCCGTTTTAGTCTAAGGGATGCTTAATTTATGAAGGAAATGTAAAAATGGGTAGGTTAAGACGAATAGTCTGAGTTAACATAAAATGCACTCTTTCTCAGTAATTAATGTTGTGTAAAATACATGAAATTCGGCAGACACAAGCATACTTACTTCCTAATGTAATAAGAGCGTCACTGCAATTCCGAAAGGTAGAGAAAAAATTTCCGGGTATAAATCCCGTTTTCAATGTCTTTTTGGTGAAAGTAGCTAAAAGTTACTTAATGAATTCATGATTAATACACAAAAAGAGTGCAATTTCTGTGAAACAGGCTACAATCGGAAGAGTCTTTATACGAAAATCTGCCAACAGTCTGAACTCATTTGTATAGAGTGGCAATTTTTTTGATAAAGGCAAGTATTTTTTTTGACCAGTTAGTTGAAAGCAATATGTGATAGCAACACATATAACATTTACTAAAGTGAGCAAGTCACCTTTAGTATTTGCTTAAACTAAAGTAAAAACCCTCCTACCGGAGGTGTAAAACTTCCGAAAATATCTCTGGCAAATCTGCCAAAAAACTTATTTTCGGTTGGCAATTGGCTCGTTTAAAAGAGCCGTTAACACATCTTGAGTAATTGATTCTGCAAGGAGCATGAGGAACGCGGCATGAACCAGGCTAACAACGTACTCGAAAGCATATATCAGCCTGACCTAGAAATAATGAATCAGCCTGAGCTCGAGTTAGAAGAACTCTTAATAGACGATGAAGAGGACTTGCTGATCATCGATGAAGGTGACGAGGAATTTTTAGAGCCTCAGTCTGATGAGGACGACGCAAAGTCTGGAAAAGCCGCTAAATCGCGTCGTCGGACACAAAGCAAGAAAAAGCACTATACCGAAGATTCCATTCGGCTTTACTTGCAAGAAATTGGTAGAATTCGTCTGTTGCGGGCAGACGAAGAAATTGAATTGGCGCGGAAAATAGCTGATTTGTTGGAATTAGAGAGAGTCCGCGAAAGACTCTGTGAGCAATTAGATCGCGATCCTCGAGATAGTGAATGGGCAGAAGCAGTACAACTGCCACTACCAGCCTTTCGTTATCGCCTCCATGTTGGTCGTCGGGCGAAAGACAAGATGGTGCAATCCAACCTCCGTCTTGTAGTTTCAATTGCTAAGAAATACATGAATCGTGGTTTGTCGTTCCAGGACTTAATTCAGGAAGGCAGTCTCGGTTTGATTCGTGCCGCTGAAAAGTTTGACCACGAAAAAGGTTATAAATTCTCCACCTATGCTACATGGTGGATTCGTCAAGCAATTACCCGCGCGATCGCAGATCAATCCCGCACAATTCGTCTTCCAGTTCACCTTTACGAAACCATTTCTCGGATTAAGAAAACTACCAAGTTGCTATCTCAAGAAATGGGTCGCAAACCTACTGAAGAAGAAATCGCCACTCGGATGGAAATGACCATTGAGAAGTTGCGGTTCATTGCGAAATCTGCCCAGTTACCTATCTCATTAGAAACGCCTATTGGTAAAGAAGAAGATTCTCGATTGGGTGATTTTATTGAATCCGATGGTGAGACACCAGAAGACCAAGTTTCCAAAAATCTTCTGCGCGAAGACCTTGAAAAAGTCCTCGACAGTCTCAGCCCACGCGAACGCGATGTTCTCAGACTGCGTTATGGCTTGGATGATGGTCGGATGAAAACCCTTGAGGAAATCGGCCAGATTTTCAACGTCACCCGCGAACGGATTCGTCAAATTGAGGCGAAAGCACTCCGCAAGTTACGCCACCCAAATCGTAACAGCGTTCTCAAGGAATATATTCGGTAGTCAATTAGTCAATAGTCATTGGTCATTAGTGAATAAACAAATGACAAATGACAACTGACAAAAAAATAAAACCTGGTAGTGAATTAGCACTCCAGGTTTTTTTATTTATAGGTCATCTTGGATATTAAGACTTATAAGATACCCCAAAAATGTAGGAAGCCTTGACCAGAGAAAACCTCAACCAAAACGGCTGCTGAAAAGCCAATCATTGCCAACCGACCGTTCCAAACTTCTGCTTGTGGGGTAAAGCCCCAACGCCAAGCGTTGCGATCTTCAATTACGGGAGTACTGACTTTTGTTGTACTTGCATTTGTCATGGTTAGAACTCCAAATTCAATTTTTAAGGTTTATTGCCTTATGTAAACTAATATAACAAATATTTTGAGAAAGGCAACATTTTTTATATTTTTGTTTCCATGACTTGACATAAATAGTAATAGCTATTTATACAGATTCAAGCATCTGTCTTCAGTAAGATTTCCTGATGTTAAAGAAATGTGATCTAGAATTTTACTGTTATAAAAAATATTATCTTATTGAGAATTATTATCAAATATTTTATTTAAATTGCCTTGTTCACCATATAGTTTGCTATCTTAAGATAAAAATTATTGATAGTTTAAGTCAGTACCAGACAATTTCCATTTCTTTTGCAGTCGAGACAAAACTAAGCTTTTCGTAGACGCGTTTACCATCCTCAGTGGCGTGAAGCCAGAGGCGTTTTGCCTCAGTTGCTCTCATAAAGCTAATAATTTCCTTTAACAAGGCTGTTGCAATTCCCTGTCCTCGCCACATCGGAATTGTATAAACGTTCATAATGTAGGCTTCTAAGCCTGAGAGGTTGCCATTGTAAGGGGGTCGTTGAAAAAATACCAAGCCGCTAGTGGCAACAATTTGACTATCCACTTCAGCTACCCAAGCTAAAAACTCACCCGACGGCATTTTTTCGCCAAGATATCTTCGAGTTGCTTCTGCTAGGTTTGTGATGTCAAAGTCACCTTTAATCTCACCAACCTCTCGCAGAAGTTCGAGACGCAATTGAATTAGCGCCTCTAAATCCTGCAAGTTGGCTTGTCGCAAGTTGAACATTACCTAATTTACGATCGCACTTCAGCCACAGTGATAATTTTTTCATCACGGTTGAGTTGGAGGATACTTTCACCTTTCACATCTCTACCTAAAAGCGGCACTGTGTCCACAGGTATCCGCACTACCCGTTCCTTATTCGTCACTAAGGCTACCTCGCCAGATGCGTTGGCGTAGCCCGCCGTTCGCGTAGCGTCTCGTAGAGAAGGCATCGCTATGACCATACCAGCTAAGTTGTCAGTTTTGCTAGCAAATTTCAGCGCTTGCGTCCCCAAATCACCGCGATTAGCTGCTCTCAACTGACTCGCAGCCATCCGCTTGGCATATCCTTCTTGAGTAACTAAGAGTAATTGGTCATCTTTACCGACAGTGACACAGCCAACCATTTGCTGATTTTTCAATAGTCGAAATGCTTGTAAACCCATCGCTGTGCGTCCCATGACTGGTAATTGTTCATCATTGACTGCAAAGCGCAACATTCGTCCACCGGAACTAGCTAAAATAAGATGCGCCCCTGGAGCGGTGAACTGGGTAAATGACAATTCATCATCATCTTTGAGCTTCAAAATCGTGATGCCGCGCCGAGTTAAGTTAGTAAATTCTCCCAGAGACAGACGTTTAATTCTTCCCTGTTTTGTTAAGAGAATCATCTGCCTAGTTTCAAAATTTTCCGGCAGCAAAAAGCGGCTGACCACATCTTCTTGAGCGCTTTGAGCAGTACTACTGAGCATAGTAATCAAAGGTTTTCCCCGTGGAGAACGTCCAGTGGTTGGGGGAATTTCTCCCACATTTACCGGATAGACTTTGCCGCTACCAGTTAGTATCAGCAAGTCTTTCCCCGTGTCAGTCAACACAGTTTGGATAATAAAGTCATTATCGTGCAGACCATTTTCAGCTTTTGACTTTCTCCCAGATGGCTGAGTGCGGCGGACATAACCCCGTTGGGTAAATTCTAAAATCGCTTCCTCTACTGGTTCAGAAGATTTAAATTCCTCCTCCTCTGCCCCTCTGCTCCTCTGCCCCTCTGCTCCTCTGCCCCTCTGCTCCTCCGCTCTAGACTTCTGCTCCTCTCCAATTTTCGTTCGTCGGGGATCGTTATATTTGCGCTTGAGCGATCGCAAATCTTTTTTCAGCGCCTTGAGTAATTCGCGGCGATCGTTGAGTAATTGCTCCAACAAGCTAATTTGTTCGCTGATTTGCTCAAATTCCTGCTGCAAATTTTGCTGTTCCAAACTCGTGAGGCGGCGTAACGGCATCGCTAGAATTGCATCTCCTTGTACCTCACTCAAATCCAGTTGGTTACAAAGATTAATTTTTGCCGTACTACCATCGGGAGCTTGGCGCAAAATTTGAATTACCTCATCCAAATTAGACAGCGCTTTCAGCAAACCTTCCACCAAATGCACACGACTTTGGGCCTTACCCAACTCGTAATTGTAGCGGCGGTTTAGCGTCTCTTCTCGGAACCTCAAAAACTCCTGCAACAATTGACGCAAACTTAATTGGCGGGGTTGTCCATCTACTATTGCTAGGAGAATGGCCCCAAAAGTCATTTGTAAAGCAGTTTGGTGATACAAATGCTGGAGAACTTCTTGGGGATTGGTATCGCGCTTGAGTTCAATTACTACCCGCATCCCTTCGCGATCGCTCTCATCTCGAAGATCAGAAATTCCTTGCAAACGTCCTTGATTTACTAAGTCCGCTACCTTCTCAATCCAGGCAGCCTTATTCACTTGATAAGGCAATTCTGTAATGATAATTGCCGACCGTCGCTTGCTTCCCCGACTGGCTGGAATTTCCTCCAGAGTCGCGACTCCCCGTAGCAAAATTCCACCTTTACCTGTGGTGTATGCTTCCCGAATTCCCGTCTCACCAACTATTTCCCCACCAGTGGGAAAATCTGGCCCTGGAATTAGCTCAAATAATTTTTCATCTGGCAATTCTGGGTTGTCGATTAAGGCAATTAACCCATCGACAACTTCCCCCAAATTGTGGGGTGGTACATTCGTCGCCATTCCTACAGCAATACCAGAACAGCCATTAAGTAACAGAAACGGCAACTGAGCAGGTAACACCGTTGGTTCTTGTTGGGAATTATCAAAGTTCCCGACAAATTCCACAGTTTCTTCACCAATTTCTGTCAGCATTCCCTCATGACTGATCGGTGCGAGGCGCGTTTCTGTGTAGCGCATCGCCGCTGGCGGGTCATTATCGACACTGCCAAAGTTACCGTGTCCTGCCAGTAAAGGATAGCGGCTAGAAAAATCCTGTACCAGCCTCACTAAGGCATCGTAAACCGATTGGTCGCCGTGGGGATGGTATTTACCCAACACATCACCCACTACACGGGCACATTTTCGATAAGGTCTATCTGGTACTAAACCAAGTTCGTGCATTGCATACAGAATGCGGCGATGCACTGGTTTTAAGCCATCACGCACGTCTGGTAGCGCTCGCCCGACAATCACGCTCATGGCATATTCTAGATAAGACCGTTGCATCTCGGTGTGCAGGGCTGTTGGAATTACCTGTCCCGTTGAGAGAAGGTTTAACTGTTTTGCCATGAGTTTTTTCCCTGAAATTTAACTACACAAAAGCCGATGGAACTCAACACTGCGGCAACCACAGCATAACGGATGAAATGAGATTCATAACAAAATTTTGATAGTCGCAGAAGAAAAAGCAGTAGTATCATCCTTGATGACGAGGATGCAATTGACTATTAAAAAGGATGCACACGAGTATAATCTACATAAACTTAGTAGCCATCATACTTACAATGATTGCATTTCTTAATTTTGAATTCTGGAATTCTTTAATCTCCTCACCTCTATAACTAAAATTCTCATGAAAACTGTTTTAATTGTCGAAGATGATCTAATTAATGCTCGTGTTTTTTCCAAAATTTTGTCCAAGCGTGGCGGCTTGGGTGTAAAACACACTGAAAATGTCGAAGAAGTTATAAAAATTGCCCAATCAGGAGAAGCCGACCTGATTTTGATGGATGTTTCTCTGTCCAGAAGTGTTTACCAAGGCAAATCTGTTGATGGAATCAAGATTACACAAATGTTGAAATCTGATCCGAAAACAGCAAACTTGCCTGTAATTTTGGTGACAGCACATGCTATGGAAGGCGATCGCGAGAACTTTCTCAAGCAAAGCGGTGCTGATGGCTACATTTCTAAGCCAGTTGTTGACCATCAACAGTTCGTTGACCAAATCATCGCACTTCTACCCACAGACGAGAACTAAGAATTAACGACTTATTTCAGGAATACTCGCCCGCAAATGTTTTTGGGCGATAGTTCCTGTATTTATCTAGTATAGATGTACTACGAAAAGGTACTATTAGGCAAGTGCTGAGTAGTGAGTGCTGAGTAAAGAGTTTGGAGTTAGAAGTTTGGAATTAACAGTTAAATATTTGAACTCGTAAACTCAGCACTCCTCACTCATTACTCATTACTCATTACTCATTACTACCTATTGAGTAGGCTGTTTTCTAGGCGTAGGCGCTGATGATGAGTTTGCTGGTTGCTGTAGGGCTGCTTGAATACGGGGTAATTCTAGGAATTTTTTCGTATCAGACAGTAGACGATCGCCCCAGAGATTTTCTTTGAGGAAATTTAAATTAGCATAGCGCGAATCGATACGGAGTGCAGTTTCTCCCAAGGTTAGTCCTTGTTGGCGTAAGCGTAGCTCGCCGGAGGCATCGCCTTTAGTATACAGTGCCACCGCTAAGGCTAATAAAGGTTCTGCTGCTTGTTTATCAAGGGTTACAGCAGATTGCCATCGCTTAATCGCTTCGGGGATATTACCCTGTTCGTAGTTGATTAAACCAATATTGTTAAGCGCCGGCCAGAATTTTTTATCTTGAGAGACGGCTTTATCGTACTGGGCGATCGCATCTGGCAATCGACCCAGCATAAAGTAAGCATTACCCAAATCAAATAAACCCTCTGGATTATTGGGTTTTAACTTCAAACCTTCTTGATAATTGACAGCAGCAGCCTGGTAATTTTTCTGCTGAAAATTAACTGAACCCAAAGCAAACAGAATATCACCATTTTTAGGGTTGATAGATTGTGCTTTTTTCAGACTAGCGATCGCACTATCAAACTCTTTAGTTTGCAGTTGCAATCCACCTAACAGCAACCATACTTTATCATTCCCAGGAGCCAGTTGACTAGCCAGCCGCGCTCGTGGCAAAGCTAAGTCAACCTGTTGAAACTGAGCTAGTTGAGCCGCCTCTTGTGCCAAGCTCAACCCCTGCTTTTCTAACTTTGTCGCATCTAGTTGCAGTGTATGGGGTATTAATGCCTGCGCGTTAGCGGCTTTTGGCATACTCCACAAACTACAAACCATCAGAAGAGAAATCAAACGAACATGTTTAGGCACATTACCGCCTTTAAGCCACTAATCAAAGAATCTTTCAGCTAGCTTAAACGATCTCCGCTCTTGACGGCAGCAAAATCTTACCAATCTTGGGAAAGGAATGCGGGGAGTAGGGGGAGTGAAGAAGGGAATAGGTAGAGGTTACAGGGTGCAGATTATTTCCTATCACCTATCACCTCCACCCTAATCCCAATGTCCAATGCATAATCCCGGATTTATCACCACACCTCTTAAAGCCTGCGCAAGTGCCGGGGAGAAGTAATGAGTAAGAAGTAAGAAGTTTTTACTCATTACTCATTACTTCTCCTTTGCTCCATCAAACGCCTTGAGCTTGTGAGAAATGCGGGATAATGCCCATTAAAAAAAACTGATGACTTTGGTCATACATCAGCCTGGAATTACTAGTGACTTTCGTCATACATCGGTTTCAACTTTTTGATCAATAATTATTATGTATGAATTTATACGACGAGGTAAATATTAAACACCTTAATGCCAAAACAACTGTCTAAAAGATTGCTGAATTCAAACTTCAGCAATCTAGAACTTTAATACAAATAAGGAGTCAATTCCATGTTGAAACCAAACCGTATATCGATAGTATTAGCTGCTGCTGCTCTGATAATTGTTCCTACTCTCTTGACTGCACCTGCAAGTGCCCAGACGAAAGTCTACGTTGTTGGCGATCGCGATCAAAATTGGAACCGCGACGGCAGATCCAATTCTAGAGAAGTTAGAAACTCTAGAGACAGGGATAATAATTGGAACCGTGACGGCAGACCCAATCCTAGAGAAGTCAGAAACTCTAGAGACAGGGATAATAATTGGAACCGTGATGGTAGATCCTATCCTGTAGAAGTCAGAAACCCTAGAGATCGGGATAATTGGAACCGTGATAACCAATTTAATGGCAGAGTAGTCAGACTTGGTAATGGTGATATCAGATATCCCAATGGGCAAATTATTCCTTCTAGATCCATAGTCAGACTGCGTAATCAAGGTTACTTCAGACTTCCTAACGGGGATATTCTGCTTCCCAATCAGGAAATTGTTCCTGCTGGGAGATTAGTGAGAGTGCGTGATGATTATTTCAGACTTCCTAGTGGATTAGTACTGCAAATAAACCTTTAAAACACTAAAAACTCAAAATCATTGTCAGTATTAGGCTACCAGGCTATAGTTTTAGCCGTGAATAAGTAGCTCGGTAGCCGTTCCTTATAGACAAAATGGATATGAAAATTGATACACAAAATACCGTAGATTCATCAGTTTTAGTTCCAGAGGTAAANGAAAAAAAGAGCAGACTTAATTGGCTCTCTTGGCTAATTGCTCTTTGCCTTTTGGGTGGAATTGGCTATGCCGTTTATTACCAAGTAACGGTTGCTCCCCGTCAACAAGCCAGCCGCCGGGTGCTGACAAGACCTGTACAAAGGCAGAGTTTAACAATCACAGTTTCAGCGAACGGAACGGTGAAGCCTGAGCGGTCAATCAACCTTAGTCCGAAAAATTCCGGCATCTTAAAAAGGCTGCTGGCGAAAGAAGGAGATATCGTTAAACAAGGACAGATTGTCGCTTACATGGATGATTCCAATCTTCGGGGGCAACTTACCTCTGCTCAAGGACAATTGGCACAAGCCGAGGCGAATTTGCAAAAAGCGATCGCAGGTAATCGTCCTCAAGATATTGCCCAATCACAAGGAGCATTAGACGAAGCCGAGGCGAATCTGCAAAAGGTACAAGCAGGTAATCGCTCTCAAGATATTGCCCAAGCACAGGCACGCTTGCAAAGCGCTCAAGCCGCCCTTCGCCAAGCAGAAGATGATTTTGTTCGCAATCAGCAACTTTACAATGCAGGCGGTATTTCCCTTCAGACTCTCAACCAAAACCGCTCCAATCGTGACAGCGCCCAAGCTAATGTAAATGAAGCACAGCAAGCACTGGCTCTGCAAAAAGCCGGGTCGCGTCCAGAAGACGTTGAGCAAGCACGGGCTGTAGTGAAGCAGAGACAGCAAGCTTTGGCACTTGTAAAAGCGGGTACACGCCAAGAAGATATTGACGCAGCCCGCGCCCAGGTAACATCGGCTCGTGGCTCACTGCAAAACATCCAAGCCGAAATCAATGACACGATCATTCGCGCACCCTTTGATGGTGTGGTGACAAAGAAGTTTGCCGATCCAGGTGCTTTCGTGACACCTACAACTGCCAGTAGTGAAGTAGCTTCTTCTTCTTCTTCTTCAATCTTGTCTCTCGCTTCAACAAATGAGATTGTCGCAAGTTTAGCGGAAACAAATATTTCTAAAATTAGCCTTGGTCAAAAAGTCTCGATTCAAGCAGATGCCTATCCAGGAAAGACCTTTGAAGGTAAAGTCAGCCAAATTGCTGCCCAAGCAATTGTCGAGCAAAACGTCACCAGTTTTGAAGTCAGAGTATCACTATCAGATCCTCAAAGACTACTGCGGTCTGGGATGAATGCGGAAGTAGATTTTCAAGTCGGTCAAGTTGAAAATGTTTTAGTAGTACCAACGGCTTCAGTGGTACGCCAAGAAAATGCTACAGGCGTCTTTGTGCAAGGAAAAAATAACAGACCTGTGTTTACTCGCATAGAGGCTGGCGTCACCGCGAATAACTTTACCGAAGTTAAGTCTGGATTGACAGGAGACGAAAGGGTATTGCTCAGTTTCCCACCAGGATCGCGTCCACAATCAACACCAAGAGGAGGAGTTTTCCCTGGTTTAGGTGGAGGTGGAGGAGCCGGAGGAGGCGGAAGAGGAACAGGTGGCGGCGGAGGTCGTTCCGGCGGCAGTTCTAGCGGTGGTGGTCGTTCTCAAGGCGGTGGTTCCCCTTAAAATTAGTTTTAAATAAAACATTATGTTTAAGATATTTAAGGGCTTTTACAAAGCGAAGAATACCCGCACAGTACCATTGCTGGAAATATTGACAATGGCGGCAGAGACTCTGTGGAGTAACAAATTACGCACAGGTCTAACTATGTTGGGCGTGATTATTGGGATTTCTTCAGTTATTGCGATTACTTCTGTTGGTCAGGGAGTGCAAAAGGGGGTTGAACAACAGATACAAGCATTGGGTACAGATGTGATCCAAATCTTAGCGGGTGCTGCAAGAAGCGGGAATGTCCGTCAAGGAGTCGGTTCTAGCAGCACCTTGACTTGGGAAGATGCACAGGCGATCGCTACACAAGCGCCATCAGCACAGATGGTTTCTGCTTATCTCCAACGCAGCGCTCAAGTTGTCTATGCAGGACAGAACACCTCAACTACCATTTATGGCACAGATTTGAACTACCCAGAAGTCAGAAATACCAACCCCCAGCAAGGGAGATATTTCACTCAAGAAGAATTAGATATTGCCGCACAGGTAGCTATTCTTGGCCCCACAGTCCAAAACACGCTCTTTGGACAGGGTGTAAATCCTATCGGTGAGCGAATTCGGATTCAGGGAGAGGCTTACGAAGTTATTGGGGTGATGGAACCTAAAGGTTCCCAGGGGCCGATGGATCGAGATGACCAGATTTTCATCCCTCTAACTAGTATGTCGAAGAGACTAGTTGGGAATAATGCCCTGGTGGGCGTTTCTGTAAGTGGAATTTTAGTCAAAGGCGCTAATCAGGAAGAATTAGAAGCCGCTCAGTTTCAAGTTACCAATCTTTTACGGCTGCGTCATAATATTTATCCGCCGCAAGCTGATGATTTCCGACTGACCAATCAAGCTGATATTGTTAGTACCTTCACTAATATTGTAGGTTTATTTACAGTAATGGTGGTAGCGATCGCTGGAATTTCTCTAGTGGTTGGTGGTATTGGTATTGCTAACATTATGCTCGTTTCTGTGGTCGAGCGGACGCGAGAAATCGGGATTCGCAAAGCCGTAGGAGCGACTAATTCAGCCATTCTCAATCAATTTTTAGCGGAAGCGATCGTGATTTCCATTGTCGGCGGAGGTATTGGCATGGTCACTGGCGTTTTATTAGCCTTTGTGGCTTCAAGCGTTTTCAAATTTCCCTTTGTAATTTCTTTTTTGTCGATCGTTGCTGGCTTTGTACTCTCGTTATCTGTTGGCTTAGTTGCTGGGGTGATTCCAGCACGGAACGCTTCTAAATTAGATCCAATTAACGCTTTAAGAAGCGACTAAATAATTCGTAATACTTCGGCTTACCTCGGCTTCGCTCGGCACAAGTCGCTCAGTACAAGTTCGTAATTCGTAATTCGTAATTCCTAACTCCTAACTCCTAATTCTTATGCCAACAATGATTTGGATGGAATCCATTACTAAAACCTATTATTTGGGAGAAGTTAGTGTTCCCATACTCAAGGGGATTGAACTCTCTATTGAGGAAGGAGAATATGTCTCAATTATGGGTGCGTCAGGTTCGGGTAAATCCACGCTGATGAATATTTTGGGATGTCTGGATCGCCCGACAACTGGAGACTATATTTTTGAAGGCAGAAACCTGACGACTTTTGATGATGATGAATTAGCCTATATCCGCAACCAAAGGATAGGTTTTGTGTTCCAACAATTTAACCTATTGGCGCGGGCGACAGCACTGGAAAACGTCATGTTGCCAATGGTTTACGCTAACTTGCCCAAACCAAAACGCCGGGAAAGAGCATTAGAAGCCTTAGAAAAAGTAGGATTAGGGGGACGCATATCTAACCGTCCTAGTCAACTATCTGGGGGACAACAACAACGAGTCGCGATCGCTCGTGCTTTGGTCAACCGACCTGCATTAGTTTTGGCAGATGAGCCGACAGGAGCTTTAGATACTGAAACTTCCCATGAGGTGATGAATTTACTGACTGAACTTAATAACCAAGGAATCACGATTGTGATTGTCACTCATGAACCTGATATTGCTGCTCAAACCCAAAGGATTATCCGAGTTCAGGATGGTTTGATTGTCGGCTAATTTGTTAAGATTAACCCTTGGAGGAAGAATTTAAGATTTAAATCTCTGTAGGTCAATCAGGATGAAGACTTTTGATTATATCCTCAAAAGAACCTAATTAATTACTACATCTAGATTATGAATTTCAGCTTATTATTCGTGCATTTTACCTGGGTTACTGTCGCATTCGCGATTCTTCTTCCAAATGCAGCAAGTGCAACAACTCCGCCAAAAGCACAGAATTCTTCAAGCTCTGTACAAGTTCCCGATCGCCTCAACCCCAATCCCAACCCTCTGCAATTTCCGACTAAACCGGAGGAAGTAAGGATTCAGGGAACTGTGCCAATCAGTTTGGCACAAGCTTTGGAACTAGCAAAACGTAACAATCGAGACTTACAGGTAGCTATATTACAGCTAGAACGCAGTCGCTCGGCGCTACGCGAGTCTCAAGCTGCTTTGTTTCCTACTCTTGGTATTAACAGTGGTGTGACTAATAGTGGTAATGGTTTTAAGAGCAATTCGTCTCAAGCCAGCACTTCTTTTAATGGTTCAGCACAACTGAATTATAATCTCTATACTTCTGGGAACACGCTAGCGACTATCAGAGCCGCAGAGGAACAGCTACGGATAGATGAATTAAATGTTGAAAGTCAGGCTTTGATAATTAAGTTGAATGCCACCACTCAATACTACGATTTGCAACAAGCAGATGAACAAGTCAGAATTAATCGGTCTGCTGTGCAAAATGCCCAAGCTAGTTTGCGGGATACTCAAGCTAGAGAACAGGCTGGAGTGGGGACGCGGTTCGATGTGCTGCAAGCTCAGGTAAATTTAGCAAATGCCCAACAACTACTTACTAATGCGATCTCACAGCAGCAAATTGCCCGTCGTCAGCTTGCCACGTTGTTAAGTTTATCGCAGTCATCTGAGATCAGTGCCTCAGATCCCGTACAATTGGCGGGTCTTTGGCAGCAGACGGTAGAACAAAGTATTGTCCAAGCGTTTCAAAATCGTCCAGAGTTGCAACAGCAATTAGCACAACGTAATATTTCCGAGCAACAGCGACGACAGGCACTTTCACAGCTAGGGCCGCAAATTAGTTTGGCAGGAAACTACAACCTGCTAGATCGGTATGACGATGGTGTTAGCATTACTGATGGCTATTCAGTGGGACTTCAAGGAAATCTAACTTTGTTTGATGGGGGAGCAGCAAGAGCAAGGGCAGCTCAGTCGAAAGTTAATATTGCGATCGCAGAGACTCAATTTGCTAACCAGCGCGACCTAATTCGCTTTGATGTAGAACAGTACTATGCTCAATTGCAATCCAATTTAAATAATGTGCAGACTTCTAGTGTGGCCTTAAATCAAGCAAGAGAAGCTTTGAATTTAGCAAGATTAAGATTTCAAGCTGGTGTGGGCACTCAAACAGAGGTAATTGATGCTGAAAATGACCTGACAAGAGCAGAAGGTAATCGCATCGCAGCTATTTTGGATTACAATCGCGCTCTAGCTAATTTACAAAGATCGGTAACATCCAGGGCTTCGCGCTAAGAATGTATAGCTGTAGTCAGATGTGTTATACCAATTCAATTAATGATTGCAACATATTCTTGGGTAAAGACGCGATGAATCGCGTCTCTACAAATGGTCTATTTGTCGAATGCTTGTTTCCGATTGGTATTAGGAACCAAATGTCAAATTTTCTCTACTTTATAGTAACTCTTGTTGCGATCTTGAGTTGTTCGCTGCTGAACCCAACCCTGACAGCACAAGCCGCCTCTTCATCCACCACTGTTTACGAACAACGGATAATCCACAGTCCAGATGGTATCGGCAAATACTACATGGGGCGCGAAATAGCCCAAGTTATGGGATACACTGGCGCTGGCTGGCTAGAACGTCCCAGCCGAGAGGGAGAGGAACAGCCAAGTAAAGTAGTCAGCCTTCTCAATCTCAAACCTAATGATGTGGTGGCAGATATTGGCGCTGGTACAGGTTACTTAAGCTTTCGCATCGCGCCGTTATTAACAGCAGGTAAGGTGTTGGCTGTAGATGTTCAGCCAGAAATGTTGGAAATTATTGAGTTATTCAAAAAAGAGAAAAATATCACTAATGTTGAGCCTGTTTTAGCCACTTTTACTGACCCCAATTTACCATCTGAAAGTATCGATTTAGCCTTAATGGTGGATGCTTATCATGAACTTGAGTATCCCCAAGAAGTGATGCAAGGAATTGTGAAAGCACTTAAATCAGGTGGGAAGGTGGTGCTGGTTGAGTATCGAGGTGAAAATCCTTTTATTATGATTAAACGTCTGCACAAGATGACTCAAAAGCAAGTTCGCAAAGAAATGCAAGCTGTTGGTTTGGTTTGGCGGGAAACTAAAAACTCGTTACCTCAACAGCATTTAATGGTGTTTGAGAAACCCAATACTAATTCGTAATTAGAAAATAAATGTGAGGAACTTGTGAGGATTCATGAACTAGTCCAACGTGCAGACGAATGGGGGAAGTTCCTGAGTTCAGTAAACCAAAAAGTTTTTAGAAGCCTTGCTATCTATTTTTGGGGAATGAGACTGGCGCTTTTGGTTGCACTATCCCAAACAATCCAGCTAATAGAATTATCTAAATCATCGGGGCTGTTTGAAACTTTAAAATATAGCTTTTCTTCACGTTTTCTTTCAATGGCAAAGTCAGCATTTTGAGCATAAGAGACTATAAAACCTTTGTCTCGTAAACAATACATTGCCCAGGCTTTCAATGATTGCTTGTATGGTTCGTGTGGAATTGGCGGTTTTGTGATTGTGTCTTCAATTACTTTAAATATTTGCGTGAGTTTCGCGGTCATAGTAGATACTTTTGTTATTACCCTTAAGTTAACTAGCTTCTGGATCGCAACGAATTTCAATCATAAAGCCATCTGGATCGTAAAAATACACTCCTCTGCCAGTAGGACGAGTGACAGGGCCATGTGCGATCGCTATTTTATTTTCTCTGATCACTGTCACCGCGCGATCGAATAACTGCGGATCGATGTCAAAGGCTAGATGGTAGGCTCTAGTGAAGGTCTTTTCGGGGTCTGGATTTGGTGGTGATAATTCTGGTTCCCCAAATAAATCCAAAATTGTACCATCCGGGGTGATGAAGTTGGCTACTTTCCCAGATGCGACAAGTTCCACCAGGGTTGCGGGTACTTCGTCGCCTGTGAGTTCATGCAAACCCAGGATTGTGCCATAAAAGTAGCGGGAAGCTTGCATATCCTTGACGTTGAGGGCAATGTGATGTATATTACGCAGATTTCCTGGCGCAAGGACACTGTTCGCGGATTGGGTGCTAGATAGCATAGTAGAACAAAATCTCAATACTTTGATAGAAGCTGAACTTTTTACTTAAAGTTTAGTATTCATAATAAAAATCTATCATGCCATTTGATTATTCTTTAGACTTTAAAAATATTGATTTTCGCCAACATCCTGAACTCTATCGTGTTGGCAAGGGTGAGCAGGGTGTACTTTTGGTTGAACCATACAAATCAGAAATTCTTCCTTACTGGCGGTTCAAAACTCCTGAGATTGCTAGAGAATCGAGTGAAAAAATCTACGAGATTTTTCTTGATTATTTAGATAAAGATGATTTTGTCGGCGCGGATATGGCACGAAAGTTTATCCAAATGGGTTATACTCGCTCTCGCCGTTATGCTAATCATAAAAGCGGCAGGAAGTANNNNAAAAATTCGGAAGATTCAGGTTCCAAAAAAGAAGTTCTTCCTTATGAAGTAGACTTAGTGAAAGCGGAATCGGCAGCAATATTTAAAGCCAAGTGGGTAGAAGCAAAGACAAATGAGAAATATCAAGAGCTTTTAGCCAAGCATAAGCAGATGTATGAAAGCATTTCACCTTTGTAAATAAATATACTTAGCGATTAGATATCGTGGCTACACAAACAAAGTCCGCCTGCGTGCGCGGACTCAGGAATTTGTAACCCACGGAGGTGGACTTCTCTACGAGACGCTGTTCGCAAACGTTTGTGTAGTAGCAAATTCTATTCGCCCAATACTTTTCAAACTTAAAGTATATTTTCAATCAATTCGACTTTTTAACACTCCCTTTCTCATAAAGGATTTCTGACTTTTGAAAATCCTTTGAATATCAGTTTTATATTGAAAATACTAGAATGTAAACCGTAGATAATACATGATAATCCAATGAATGTAAATCCATTGAATACAACTAAGTTTATCTTATCTTGATTTATTTTTGGTAAAAAAGTTGTACAGCCAAAGATTAATGAACATATTGCAATCAATGAGAATATTGCAACAAAACCAACACTTGTAATGAGTTCTTGCAACCTTTTAGAATTATTTCGGCGTAAAAAATTCTCCCAATGAATAAGTTCTTTTTTGGGATGAAATGATGAAGTATCTGGTGATAAATTTTCAATTCTTTGTTCAATATGTGTCAGATACAAACCAATGGTAGCTATTGTTGATGAATAAGCTGTCCAGAATGATATTATTAAAGAACACGCCAAAGGAATCAATAGTACTAAAATCAGAAAAAAGAAGAGATCAAAACTAGTAATTGTATCACTTATCCTACTTACATTATCATTTTCTTGTAGTATATTAGGTATTGTAATAAAAACAGTTAAAGCTGCAACACCAGAGCTAATAAGATTACTACGACCTTTAAATTTATCTAAAATCTCTTGTCGTAATACCTCATATTCTTTAAGAAGAAAATCTACTTTTACTTTTTCAGCTTCCTTAATTCGGTTTTCAGTTGGATTGGTGCTTTGGGTATCGGTATTGGTTTGACTATTTTCATTAGGAATTTGTAAAGTCATACAGTTTTCATAAAAACAATATTAAGATTTATCTCTTGAAAAAGTTGAGCATCTCTATCTTGAAGTTATAAAAAGACTGTGAGGAACTTGTGAGGAAATACGGTGCTTATTAAAACTTAAATTTTGCCAGGATTGAGATTGTCCTTGGGTAAACGCATCTGAAAGTACCGAAAATCCACACAGGAGACTCATCAAGTGGAATTGTTATTACAAAATTCGGTTCCAAATTGAATTTCTTTTCCCGGATGCAAAGCAATTTACAGGTTTAAGTGATTGTCACTCGCCAAACCAGCCCCCATAAACCTCCGCTTTATCCAGGCGATGTGAGCCATAATCACAGCGTAATTCAAAAGTCTGCTGTTGACTGAGGGCGAAGGTGAGTTTAGGGGCGTGGCTGACAGCAATAGTTTCCACATTAACCTTCACCGTATTATCACCTTTCTCCCGAAATTATCGCCGATATTCGTCGCCGCAATCGCCGATTAGCTGGTACAAATCGCGTGATTGGCGAGATACTGCATTGATGCGATCGCGATCGTCTGCATCTAAACTAAAACTAAATACTTTGGCGTTATCTTCTATATGTTCAGATACACCAAGTCTGGCACCAACTATCACACCGCCCACCGTTGGCTGATCTAAAATGTAACGCACTGCCACGTTGGAAATGCTTACCCCATGCTTATTAGCAATTTCCTTCAAAATAGCCAGCAACTCTTGAAATAATCGCCAACCACCCCAAGCATCGATCATATTTTTATATTTTTTCAAACTAGCAGTGGAGAGATCAAATCCTTGCGGTTCTGGTTTAGCCAAATAGTTTTCTGATAACAAACCGCCGCACAGTGTACCGTAAGTAAAAAGCTTTATGTCATGCTGTTGACAAAACTCTACCATATTAACTTCGGGACGGCGGTCAATAAGCGAAAACTGTACTTGGTTAGAAACAATTTTGATACCCGCTTCAGTAATAATCTTCAAGTTTTCCGTGTCAAAATTAGTTAAACCTAGATGCTTAATTTTACCCTCAGTCTGAAGCTCTGCCATATATTTGAGGGCATCCAGATAATTTTTATCCTGATATTCCCACCAGTGGAATTGCATCAAATCTAACGATTGCACATTCATTCTTCTCAAGGAAATATCAATATTTTCCTCGACGAGTTTCTTCGTCATTTTGCCTGGACGAGGTACCCATTTCGTAAAGGCTTGTACCTGAGATAAAGCAGCTTTACCACGAGTATCAATTAGTTGGCAACGAAACTCACCAATAAAGTCTTCCGCAGGGCCATAATGATCTGCTAAATCCCAAGTGGTAAAGCCAGCATCTAAATATTTGAACATAGTCTCAATAGCGGCTTGGGGATTGATCTGTCCGTGTGCGCCGGAGACTTGCCACATCCCATTTAATATGCGGCAGATGTTCAAATCGGGAGTAAATTGGAGACGACTAGCTGCGGGTAAGTTCATTTTCAATTTATGAGTGAAAAGTTAGGAATGGGAAGACTTAACAATTACTAATAGATAAATCATAACTGATAATTCCTAATTCCTAACTCCTGACTTTTTAACGCCAGTCTTTTTCAGCTTGTTCGAGAACGTAAGCAGCAACGTCTTGAATTTGCTGTTCAGTGAGACGTTCTTTGTAGGCTGACATATTATTTTTACCATTGGTAACTATAGATGTAACTGCCTCTATTGAATCCATACCATACTTTTTTAGGGCTTGCTTTTTGAGATTTTTACCTCGCCTAATTATGTTGCTACCATTGATATGACAACCAGCACAATGAACACTAAATATTTGTTCACCGTTAACTGTGTCTGCTGCACTAGCAGGCAAAGTAAAAGTACTGATTAATAACAAAAACGTTACTAATACTAATGTAAGTAGTTTTTTCAATTAATTTCTCCAGATTTGGACATACTAGTTGTAAGCATAAGTATCAAAACCAATACTAGAGGGATTCAAAGTCAGTTGCAAATCCAGCAAAATTTGCACAATCTTCTTGAAAAGCTTCTGCATCACTAACATCCTCAATTTTATAAGACATGATGCGCGTACCATCTGGCATTTTTTTGGAACCAATCAATTCACCTTGATATTTCGCTGCGATCGCTTTAAAATCAACACCATAGATTTTCCAGGCATCACCCGAACAAGTAATATTTACTTGCCACATATTTCACTCCTAATTACTACCACTAAATATTCATCATCTCATAAATGGGTAACATCTTACACATCACCTCTTTGGGATTGGAATTTTCTATCTAAAGGAAGTACCAAGCCTGATCGGGCTACGCCATAATATTGATGTAAGAACATCTCTAGAAAATTTTATCCAAATTAGTTAAATCCCAAGAGTTGAAAATGCCTAACAATATCAAGCAACAAATTCAAGCCGACTTGCAACAAGCGAAAGAAACTGGACAATTAAGAACTGAGAGGATTCGAGAAATAGTAAAATCCGCAGTTTCTCAAGTAGCTTCTGAGTTTAAACAAGGTTCTAGTGAAGTTCGTAGCATCGTAAAAGATGCAGTGTCTGCTGTAATTGAAAACTTCCAAGAAAAAGGTGGCGAACTCAAAGATGAAGTGACAGCTTCCATTGAAGGAGCGCTGGAAGGGATTAATAGCAAAAGACACGAAAGCATTGCTCAAACTCAAACAGATATAAAAAGGTTACAAGCTCAACTTGATGGTGAAGAAGAACAACTCCAACAAGAGGTTGATGTAATTTTGGCAGAGATTGAAGAAACGGGTAAGGAAAAACCTGCTAGTACTAAAACTGCAATAGATTCTGCTGTCAATGCTATTAAAGATAGTGAAGAAGTCGGATTGTTAAAGAAGCGTTACGCGCAACTGCAAGCACAGCTAGCCATTGTCCGAGCTAATATGGCTGCACGCTACGGCGGACGTAATATGGAGGTTCAAGATTATCTAGACGAGGCTAAACACTGGTACGATAAGGCTCGTCCTCAAGCAGAGTCTATGGCTGTACAGGTAGAACAGAAGCGATCGCAGTTAGAAGATAAACTGGGTGAAGCTGGTACATCTCTAGCCAGAAAAGAGCGGCAAATCAAACAAACATTGAGAGAGTTACTCTTAACGGCGGCTGACTTATTCAAAGATAAGGAACCTGCTACTAAAGAGCGGGAGACTATTCATAAATAGACTAGACTGCTTTTCACGAAAACTCTGATACATATATAATTTTAGTAGGGACACGGCAATGCTGTGTCCCTACTAACGTATTTGTTTGTATATTTCTTAAATACTCAGATTTAGTAGGGTGCGTTAGCACAGAAAGTACGGCAATATTCCAAGCTTGTGATACCTTACACTCTGTTAATACACCCTACAAGACTACTAATATTTTTTTATAAATTAAATATGATTCTTATATGCAAGTTCAACTTGAAATAACTTATAACTTCTTATTCTAGTAAAAACTGAAATGGTGCGTTACGGTTAAAGCCGTAACGCACCATACTTAGGATTACCTAAGATTCATCTTGCGTATTAGTAGATATTTCCTTCTCTATTCATTTGTTCATCATGCTTGGCTATAACCCAAATTGCATGAATACTACCAGGAAGCCAACCTAAAACTGTGAGCAAGATGTTAATAAACAGAGTTGGGCTAACTCCAACAGTCAGGAAAACGCCTAAAGGAGGCACTAACAAACCTAGAAGAAAACGAACTAATTTCATGATTTTGCCGTATTTTTGTGAGTTTCTTTAATTACATTCTGCTGAATATACCGAATTATAAAATATCCACCTTCGGATATTTTATTTGGAGTAGAGATGTGATAAAACTGGTATTTCTACTCCTTATAATACTTACTTATCTAGAAGGTAATTCACCTTGGGTTTTTACATCGCCACTGCTGGTTAACAGGTTTCTTTCAACAAAGTAGTTGTTAATAAAGGTGTTAGCAAAAGTTAGAATCACTGGCCCAAGAAGGAAACCAATAATTCCGCGAACTGCGAACCCAGGAACTAGGACTGCTGCTAACCAGAAACACAAACCGTTGACAACGAGCGAAAATGCTCCAAATGATAGAAAGTTAAGTGGTAGAGAAAGAGCAGACAAAACTGGTTTAACTGAACCGTTAATTAGACCAATTACTAAAGCAGCAATTATAGCCGCGGGAAAGTTAGCAATATTAACGCCTGGAACAACTAAATCAACAATCAACAGGCTCAAAGCTGTAGCTAGGGCGGTTAATAATGGTGTTAACATTTTTCTTACCTAATCACTAAAGATTTTTTGTAACTTCTTATCTCATCTTCAGCTATGTTCTAGGTTTTAACCTCTCTTGTAAGGTAGAATTTGGTTCTACCATTAGGCCTATCATTGAGAAAAATATAGCGGTTCCAATCCTGCGTAGGTTTTACTTAAAAAAGCACTCCGAGGTAGGTTGGGGAGCCACTGCGCCCTTGCAGTTCCCCAACTTGTACCCCTGCGGGGAAGCAAGCTACGCGCAGCGTCTGCCCTTCTACCTTTGGGCTACGGTGTACACACAAGTCTTGAAATCCTACCTAAAACTTGATTTCATCGCCCTATTCCTAAAATTAGGTGGANNNATGAAGTTTCCAGTTGCCCAAAATTTGGGCATTTCGGGGACTAAAAGAGTTGAAACCTTTGCTGCATATACTTGTGTGTACACGGTAGCCTTTGGGAGAGGCTCGCGCCAAGGGAGAAGCACGTGGCGTTTGAGGAACGAAACCCAACATTTTCACGATTTTGTCGGGTTTCACTACCTTTAACCCAACCTATAAATCTTCTTAACCGATTAGTATTGCGATCGCTCAGACTTTCCAGACTCAGGCTTATAATAAAGGGCTGATTTATATAAGACTTGTTCTTGATGGGTTTCTAAAGTGCAATCAGACAAAGGATAAGTTACACAAGTAACAACATAACCAGCCTGTATTTCGCTGGGGCGTAGAAATTTTTGCTCACTTTGATCGACTTCACCACTAATAAGTTTAGCAATACACGCAGAACATTCGCCTTGTTTACACCCAGATGGTAGGCGGATACCAGCTTCTTCCGCCATATCCAGAATATATTGATCGTCTGGTACTGGAATGGTGCGATCTAATCCAAGTGTAGGATTGATAAATCGAACTTGATAAACTGCCATCTGCTGTTTCTAATTATTGTTTAACTGCTTTCATCGATAAACTAATCCGTTTGAGTTTCTCGTTGATTTCTAACACCTGGACTTTGACTACTTGTCCAACTTTGACAACTTTGTTGGGATCGTCTACAAATCTATCAGCAAGTTGGGATATATGCACCAAGCCATCTTGATGTACGCCGATATCGACAAAAGCACCGAAGTTGGCGACGTTCGTCACAATTCCCTCTAGTTCCATTCCCACATTTAAGTCCCTGATTTCCTTAATTCCTTCTCTGAAGGTGGCATACTTAAACTCAGCGCGAGGATCTCTACCTGGTTTTTCTAGTTCGCTGAGAATGTCGCGCAGTGTGGGTTCGCCGACGCTATCGGTAACATATTTCTTCAGATTGGTCTTTTTGAGTTTTTCGGCAATTTCTGTTACCTGATTTAATGGCACATTTAGATCAGATGCGATCGCTTCTACTACAGAATAACTCTCTGGATGCACTGCTGTATTATCCAATGGGTTATCACCGCCGCGAATCCGCAGAAAACCCGCTGCTTGTTCAAAAGCCTTTAGCCCCAGCTTCGGAACTTTCAACAGTTGTCGGCGATTTTTAAAGGCTCCATTCTGGTTGCGATGGGCAACAATGTTATTGGCAACGGTTGCCGTAATCCCAGAGACAGATGTCAGAAGTTCTTTGGAGGCGGTGTTTAAGTCTACGCCGACGTAATTCACGCAGCTTTCTACAGTGTCATCCAATTTCTTTTTCAACAACTTCTGATCGACATCGTGCTGATATTGTCCCACACCAATAGATTTGGGATCGATTTTCACTAGTTCCGCCAAAGGGTCTTGCAAACGGCGGCCGATACTAATTGCGCCACGCACAGTAATATCTAAATCGGGAAATTCTTCTAGCGCCACTTTGCTAGCAGAATATATAGATGCGCCAGATTCATTCACCATCACCTTAACTGGTTTGCGTTCTATATTTTGTAATACTTGCGTAACAAATTCCTCTGTCTCGCGGGACGCTGTACCGTTACCGATGGCGATTAACTCAATTTTGTACTTTTCAATCAGATTTTTGACAGTTTGTGCAGCTTTGAGTCGCTGTTCAGCCGCTTGGTGGGGAAATACTGCCTGATATTCCAAAAATTGTCCCGTTTGGTCGAGGACAGCAACCTTACACCCAGTTCTAAATCCAGGGTCTATCGCCAAGGTTGGTTTCATCCCTGCTGGTGCAGACAGCAGCAACTCCCGCAGATTAGTTTCAAATGTCTTGATTGATTCTATGTCTGCATAAACTTTTTTCTCGGAAATTACCTCTCCCATTAGAGAGATTTTCATCAAACGGTTGAATGCATCCTTTAACATTGATTGATAAAAATCTCGAATTGTCCGTACTTTGGTTTTAATTTCTTTCGACTCAAGATAGTAAAGTACCGTATCCTCATCGAAAGCAATTTCAAAGCTTAATATTTTTTCGGTTTCACCCCGACACAACGCCAGCATATTGTGGGGTGCAATATTTTTTACCCTTATTTGATAGTTACGGTACATCTCAAATTTGGTTGTACCTTCGGGATAATCATCTTTGATGCGGGAGACGAATACCCCTTCTTCTAAAAGATAATCGCGGATATACGCACGTAACTCAGCTTTTTCAGCTACTTCTTCTGCCAAAATATCAGCAGCACCTTTGAGCGCTTCTTCTGCTGTTTTTACTCCCTTGGTTTCAGAAATATACTTAGCCGCTTCTTCTTCCAAAGAAGCCGTTGCACCATTTTTGACATTTAGCGACTTGATGAACTCTGCTAGTGGTTCTAGTCCTTTTTCTCTGGCGATGGTGGCACGGGTGCGGCGCTTTGGGCGATAGGGTAAGTATAAATCTTCAAGTTCGGTTTTTTGTAAGCAAGATGAGATTTTAGCTTTGAGTTCATCTGTAAGTTTATCTTGTTGGGCGATCGCACTTAAAATCACCGATTTTCGTTCTTCCAGTTCTGTTAAATAAGTATATCGATCGGCCAGTTCGCGTAGTTGCACTTCATTCATTTCATCGGTGCGCTCTTTGCGGTAACGTGCAATAAAGGGAATTGTTGCACCCTCCGCCAAAAGTTCCAGCGCGTTTTGCACCTGATGGGATTTGAGGTTTATTTCAGTTGCCAGTATTTGAGGAATGTTCAGCATTAGGTGTCTAAAATGAAAATGCTACTTCTAAAGGTAATATGCTAGACCCTTATCCTGGCGCAAGGCCAAAGTTTTAAGCTAATTTACCAGATGATTGCTCGCAAGAGTGCAATTGGCGAAATAGACAAAACCCACCTACGCAAGTTTTATAACCCTTTCAATCCGCGTAGATGAATCAGAACTTGTCTAGCACAGGGCAGCTTGGCTGATTGAGGAGAACGACAAAAGTAGCATCACCCATAGGAATTGTCTGTTTCTCGGGGACTTCCAAATAAAAAAACATCCCAAATTTTCTTGTCGGATGGGTGTCCCCACCCGTCCCAGATTTAGGGCGCTCATGTTGCCCACCCCACAAAATGGATAATTTATTTCTTGCTTGGAAGTCCCTTAAACACTACGCAATTTCGCGTAGCGTCTCGTACCCACTTTTAAAGCTTGCTACGCTCACCATCGAACACAGAAAAAGGGGTTGTCAAGTTTTTTGGCGCTTCATCTATCGCAATAATTATTCCAATTGGCGTAAAATACAACCTTGCGTAATCTTGATTTTCTATAATATTTATTTCGCTCGACTGTTGTAGCCAAAACCTTATTGGATGTAAGATTAACCACACTTCCAAAAAATTTGTTTGTTCTAAAAACACTACAACCTTTAGTTCAGAGGTTAGTAAAATGCTTTTGTTTTTCTTGATACCACTATGTACTGCTTTAGCTACAGGCTACTTGTTCAAAAATAGTAGTGATGAAATTGCATATCTTGCAGGTGTATTTGCAGCGATTAGCTTTATATTAAGTTTAGTATTAGCACCTTGGCAGATTCAGTTTGGATTATTAATCATTGTCTTCGTCATTACCAACAGACTTTTGCAGGATAATGAGTCCAAACAATAGGAAAACAACCTAGAGAAACCTCTATCCAGCCAATGAAACTCAGCGTTGTTTTTCTTGATACCACTATCTACTGTTTTAGCTACTGCCTACTGGTTCAAAAAGAGTACTAATAAAATTGCATATTTTGCAGCGATTAGCTTGATTTTAAATTTAGTACTAGCATCTTGACAGATTCAATTTGGATTGTTAATCATTATTACCAACAGACTTTTGTGAGGATAATGAATCCGAACAATAGAAATATCTCTACCCAGCCAAGTCAAATTGGCGGACTAATAGCTCTGTCTAAAATATGTGAATTTAGATGGAGATTTTTGTGGATATAAAACAATTCAAACTCTCGATTGTCATCTAAAATTCTGGCTGTAATTTGGTGTAACGTTGTGTGATATTATCAGTGCCAGTACTGTTGTTCGAGCTTAAATTTTCCTTTGGTAAACTTTTAACTTTGCATTTATCGAGTCTAATACTAACTCTTTACTTAATACAAGTAATACAAGTTTAAGTATCTAGGCATAAATAAACTTAAAGTTTGTAGTAAGGACTTTAGTCCTGATAATCCTTACTCTGAGCGATAAATCGCTCACCACAAACTAGGAGTTTATTTTGTATTTAATTATGTCTACCTACTTAATACCCAGAAATTAGTTCATAAATGTACAAAATTCTAAGACAAAAATTTATAATGGAGGAGGGCTTTTATTTTATGAAGTTTTTGTTTAAGTGTATTTGTCAGTAGATAAATTTTTGATAAAGTATAACGATAAATTTGCAACACACCTTTCTCGTGGTATTCTAGTAAGTAATTACATGTAGCAATAAGTTTGGAGAAAAAAGCCTATTTAAAATTACGAGGAGAAATCAAGCAAACCTAATACTGAATGGTGTAGAAATATCTCAAATTCAATACAACTAACGTCAACTTAAAGTTGATTAGCCGACGCTAGTTTGCATTAGTTGTTTTGTTAAAAAGGCTCCATTTGGACATTCAGCGAAATTCCCCATAAACCTGTAAAGCGTATTACTGTAGATTGATTTATCTCCTCTCTATGATTTACGCCCCCAGTCATACTTGTATTACTTATTGCGTTACCATACCCAAAAATAGCACGTATACATACTCAATTTGAGTAAAAGCCTTTACTTTTATAAATCGGCTTAATTGCCAGCCGAAATTACAGATATGTCTGTGAGTCGGGAGAAATTTTATGATATGTTCAGTACATTAATCAACTTTCCTGGAGCAAATAGAGAATATTTATCAATCCAGCTAGGTTTTAGAGCTTGAGAAGAGCAATAGTATCTTCAAAAGATTTCGACAGCAGGATACAACTGATGAAAGTTAATGAATGGGTTAATCAACAATTCNNNCAATCNCATTTTGGTTTAGGTGCATCTGTTGAATATGTGGGTGGAATTAGAGTTCAGCATCAGCGATGTCTACAACTGTCTACACCTACGCACACTGCAAACTTTGTGTATGTAGATATAATTTGTGACAAAGTTATCAACCTTCTCTATATCTGCATCTACTATNNNATTATCGCGATCGCGCTAAAAATAGCGTTAGAGCAAACCTGGGTAGCACAGAAAATATGTGTAATTCACAGTTGGGCAAACTCTAAATTGATTGTGTCAATTGCCAAGCAATAAATTGGTTTGCTTGAGAGTATAACCCAGTAAAAAAAAATAAGCGTGCTTTACTCCCAATCATATCGAACGCTGTCATGATAGAGCAACTATACTGAAATATTACATAGTATTTAGTTTTTAACTTTAGGGCATGAGCTTCAACGATCATTTTGATATCAGTCACTTCAGCATAGCCTTCCTAATTTTGTTGTCTATTTACTGAAGTGGAGATCGAATTTTAGAGAAGGTGTTGCCGGGATATGAAACGTTCAAAACAACTGACTTTTTACTGCTCGGTTCATACCTACTATCTTGATTAAGGCAAAGTACTATGAAATCTATGTCGCAAAGCTCAAACTTTAAAATAATCCCTTATACTATTTTATTTGTAAGTATTTTACTTAGTATCTGTGGACAACTGCTGATGAAAAATGCCATGCTTTATACAAACGAGGGAGTATTTAATTGGGATTTTCTTCAAAAATTATCATTAGCTATTACTGTTTACTGTTTAGGAATAGTAAATTGGATATTGGCTCTGCGCTCTGTAAAATTAAGTATTGCTTATCCACTGACAAGTTTAAATTATGTCGGGATACTTTTCGGTTCATACTACTTTTTTAATGAGGTGATTACATTAACTCGAATAGTAGGAGTAATCACTATCTTCTTGGGTGTTCTTTTAGTAGTTATCCCCATAAAAAAGCTCAAGTTTAGATAATTAATTACTGCAAAAATTAAAAATGAGTATTTTTACTTGGATAAATTTAATGCTTGTTGTTTTGTTTGGAACAACAGCTCAACTCTCACTCAAGTATGGATTTTATATCTCTAACTCTAATAAAGGAGAAAGCGGCTCTCTCAAAAATCTCTTATTATCTCGTTATTTTTTGATTTGGTTTATCTGCTATACATTTATGACTATATTGTGGCTTTATGTATTGCGGACAATTCCTTTAAGTCAAGCGTTTCCCGTTTTAGGATTAATGTATGCATTTGTACCAATTGCTTCTCACTATCTTTTAAAAGAAGAAGTTGTTTTTAGTCAGTGGTTAGGAATTTCCGTTATTATAACTGGCGTAATTCTAGTTGGACATTGATAGATTAACAAGCGAATAATCAGATTATTAATATTAATAGTTTTTGAAGATCATCCTCTAAAAATTTTCACAAAATCTAAATTTAATTTATGAATATCGGCATCGTTGGCGGAGGTATAACTGGGCTAGTATTAGCTCAACGTCTTTCACATCAAGGACATAAAGTCACCATATTTGATAGTAGCAAGCAGCTTGGTGGACTTACTACCTATCATGATTACGGATTATTTACCTGGGATCGCTTTTATCACGTTATCCTACCTTCTGATACTCACTTAATAAACTTTATCAGAGATATTGGTCTTGGAGATAAACTACGTTGGCATCGAAGTTTAACAGGCTTTTATGACAATAAAAAGTTTTATTCTATTAGTAATACTATAGAATTCCTGCGTTTTCCTCTATTTGGAATTATAGGTAAAATCAGATTAGCTTTTACTCTTCTATATGGTTCACGTCTTAATAACTGGCGGCGCTTAGAGAAGATTTTAGTTGAAGATTGGCTATTAAAACTAGGTGGTAAAAACACATACGAAAAGCTTTGGAAACCTTTGCTTTTATCCAAATTAGGAGAAAATTATAAGCGAATCTCAGCAGTTTTTATCTGGGCTTATATCAAACGACTATTTTCAGCGCGTGATTCTTCATTAAATAAAGAACAACTTGGTTATGTCTCCGGCGGTTATAAAACTGTTTTTGACCATATAGAGAAATTAATTTATGCGGCTGGAGGTCATATCCACAAAGGTGTTGCGGTTGAATATATCGCACCTCATCCAGGGGGTGGAATGTGGGTAGAATCTCAGGGTAAAAAAGAGCATTTTGATAAAGTCATCTTTACTGGCCCAGTTAATATCTTGCAACAGGTTGCTGCGAGGGAACTGGTGAAAGTTTCAGACACTACTAAAACAGTAGAATACCTGGGTGTAATCTGCATGGTACTGATTACTCGTAAACCTCTAGTTCCTTATTACGTAGTCAATATTGCCGATAAAAACATTCCTTTTACCGGAGTTATCGGTATGAGTAACTTAGTTTCTTTAGAAGAGACAGCAGGGTATCACATTACATTCCTACCAAAATATATTCTTTCCACCGACCCATTGTTAAAACAACCAGATGACGAATTACGTCCAATATTTTTCCAAGGTATACGTTTAATGTTCCCCGAACTTAAAGCAGATGACATTGTAGCAGCACATATTAATCGAGCGATTAAAGTACAGCCACTACAAGTTTTAAATTATTCCAGCCTTGTTCCAAAAGTGAGTACTGAAAACGATGATTTTTTCGTCGTCAATACCTCACAGTTGGTCAACGATAGCGTCAACAACAACGCAGTAGTTCGACAAGTCGATGAATTTCTCAAAAAATCAGCATTAGTGAATTATTGAAATTTGAGTAATCACACTTTATTTTAAAAATCACGCGAGGTCTTTATGAGTCTTTTTGTTCTTTTACCCGCATATAACGAGCAAGAGTCAATTCGACCCTTGTTCAAAAAGTTCCAAACATTGCAGCAAATCTTTAATATAGAGATAGAACTGATTCTTGTCGATGATGGCAGTAGTGATAAAACTGCTCAGACTGCAATAGATGAATCTCAATCACTAGGTATATTACTGAAGTTAGTCCAACATCCTAAAAATGCTGGTTTAGGTCAAGCAATTAAAACAGGTTTCACGACTTTCTTAGAAATTTCCAAAGAAGGTGATTTTTTAGCGGCGATGGATTGTGATAATACTCAACCACCAGAGCTATTAATAAAAATGTATGACACTATGATAGCTGGTAGCTATGATATTGCGATCGCGTCTAGATATCGCAAAGGTTCTAAAGTCATAGGCTTATCAAAATTTAGAGAGCTGATGAGTTACGGAGCCAGCTGGCTTTTCAGAATTGCCGCCCGTGTACCAGGCGTAAAAGACTACACTTGTGGTTACAGACTGTATAACCGTACTTTCCTCAGTAAACTGGATATGTATTATGGAGACAATCTATTCACTGAAAGTGGATTTGCTTGCATGATAGATTTACTGCTGAAAGCCAAAGCCCTCAAACCAAAAATCGTAGAAATTCCAATGGTTTTGAGATACGACCAAAAGCCGACTGCTAGTAAAATGAAAATTCTTAAAACTATTACTCGAACACTAAAGCTCTTGTTTAAGAATCTACTATCAACAGAGCCAGCTTCTAATTTAGGTCAGACTTTCAAACAGCAAGAAACACTCAGAATTCCACTAAGAATGGCAAACCGTAAATAAACCTGAGAAGAAAAGTCTGGATTCTTTGGTTGAGAAGAGTGCCAGTAAATACATAAATACAAGTGTATTTTTCTACACTTATACAAAAGCGGAGCTTTCCTTGCTCCGCTTTTGTATTCTGACTTCTGAATTATTCGTCAAATAGCTCCAAATTTCTAGTCTGTGGGCGGATTTGCCAAGGCGTTGTTAAAGGGGAGGGAAATCCACACGTTTTTCTAGCAACTGTGGCTTTTGCTCATTTGTTAGACTGAACAAACCAGGATTTTTTCAGTCAAATCTCTGAACTACGCCAGCAGACGAGGCTACCCATGCTTACAAGTACGCTACTTCTCTCGAATCAACTTCCCACTCTCCAATATTCCTCCACACCAGAGCGTTTCGATGAAACCTGGGAAGCCCCCCTGGCTACCCTTCTGGGACTAGGACGCGCCGCTGGTGCTGACTTCATCGAATTATTTTTAGAGCGTCGCAACTATATTAGTTCTCTTGCAGAAGATGACGCCATCACGAGTATTTCACCCAGTCTGTCTACAGGCGCGGGAGTCAGAGTATTTCGTGGTAAAGCTGACTGCTACGTTAGCACCAATGACCTTTCGTTTTCCGGTTTGAAAGCAGCCTTAGAAAAAGGTCTTTCTATCTTGGGATTGCAGCTACCCACTGCTAAGGCTTTCATCCCAGAAATCAACCTAGAATTACTCAGAGATTACGCCACCAAAAGAGGTAAAGATGCATGGCTACCAGTGTGTAGCTCCATCCGAGAAATGGGAGAAATTCTCCTAGATGGTACTGCCCACCTGAAGCAAAAAGCTAGCCATGTTCAATCGCGCCGTGCTACCTATTTCCGGGATTGGCAAGAAGTTTTAATCGCTGCTAGTGACGGGACTTTTGCCCGTGATATTCGCCTCACGCAATCAGTCGGATTTAACCTATTGTGTGCTGATGGTGCTAATCGTACCTCAATTGGCGATCGCGCGGGTAATACTAGTGATGCCAACTTCTTGAGAACTTGGGATTCTCAACAAGCCGCTGAGAAAATAGCAGAATCGGCTGGAAAAATGCTCTACGCAGATTACGTGGAATCAGGTACTTACCCGATTATTATGGCCAATCACTTTGGTGGGGTAATCTTCCACGAAGCTTGCGGACACTTGCTAGAAACCACTCAAATAGAACGTAATACCACTCCCTTTGCTGACAAAAAAGGCGAAAAAATTGCCCATGAAAGTTTGACAGCTTGGGATGAAGGGCGTTCTGAAAATGCCTTCGGAACAATTGACATGGATGACGAAGGTATGCCTGCTCAAAGAACCCTCTTAATTGAAAAAGGTGTTCTGAAAAACTTCTTGGCAGATAGAACAGGTTCCTCACGCACCGGACACCCCAGAACTGGAAGTGGACGCCGCCAAAATTATACCTATGCCGCTGCTAGCCGGATGCGTAATACTTATATTGATTCTGGCGAATATAGCAATGATGAATTATTTGCCTCTGTTGATAAAGGTATTTACTGTAAAAAGATGGGTGGTGGTAGCGTTGGTGCTACAGGTCAATTTAACTTTAGTGTTGATGAAGCTTATTTAATTGAAAATGGCAAAATCACCAAACCGTTAAAGGGAGCAATTCTCATCGGTGAAGCCAAGGAAATCATGAATAAAATTTCCATGTGTTCCCAAGATTTGGAAATTGCACCAGGTTTTTGTGGTTCCGTTAGTGGCAGTATTTACACCACAGTCGGACAACCCCATATCAAGGTTGATTCTATTACCGTAGGTGGACGATAAGAATTTTAGATTTTAGATTTTGGATTTTGGATTGTGAATGAGCAGGAGTTTAAGGCTAGAACAAAGCAGCTGGCGTTATGAGTTATTCGTCTAGTTGAGCAACTACCACAAACTAGAGTTGCAGTCGTAACATCCAAAATCCAAAATTTAATATCAAAAATGGAATCGCTTCCAATCCAAAATATGAAATCCAAAATCCAAAATAGACTATGCCGAATATAAATGAAATTGCAAATTCTGCCAAGGACAATGCTGATAAACTTGGCATTAAGAAATTCGACATTTATGGCTCAACAGTAGATGATACTAGCGTGCAAGTAGACCAAGGTGAGCCAAAACAAGTGAAAGCTTCAAACCGCTCTGGTGTTACTGTTCGTGTCTGGAATGAAGATAATACAATGGGTGTTACCAGCACCACAGATGTAGACCCCAAGGGACTAGAATTAGCTTTAAAAACTGCCTACGAAGCCAGTTTCTTTGGTGTTAAAGAAAATGTTCCTGATTTTAGTCCAGAGGCTACTACTCCGATTCCAAGTAAACCTCAAGATAAAGTACCCCAAGCACCTGTTGCTGAACTCATAGAAAAATTGTTGGTAGCTGAAAAAGAATTACTGGCAGCCCATCCAGCAATTAAAGGTGTACCTTATAACGGTTTATCGCAAAGAGATATTGACAGGTTTTATCTCAATAGCGATGGTGCAGTCAGAACTGAATCTCACTCTCTAGCATCAGTTTATCTTTATAGCAAAACTGAGGAAGATGGCAAAAAACCTCGCAGTGCAGGCGCTTATAGAATCAACCAACGTTTAGATAATCTAGATATTAATGGTTGCATCAAAGAAACCGCCGATAAAACTATCAGTCACTTGAATTATGAAAAAATCAAGACTGGTAAATATCGAGTTGTTTTCTCAGCAGAAGCTTTCTTAAGTCTGCTGGGTGCTTTTTCTAACTTGTTCAATGCCCAAAGTATTTTAGACAATCAAAGCCTATCTACCCCTGATGATTTAGGTAAGCAAATTGCTTCTCCTTTGATTTCAGTTTCCGATGATGCACTGCACCCAGCTAACGTTGGTGCGGAAACTTTTGATGGCGAAGGAACTCCCACTCGTCAAATTTCCCTGATTGAAAATGGCGTTTTAACAGGATTTCTTCATAGTGCTGGCACTGCTAAAAGGTTAAATGCCCAGCCAACGGGTAATGCTAGTATTGGTGCAAAAGTCAGCGTCAGTCCCAATTTTTATCACGTATTTTCAACAGCAACTCCTGAGCAAGAGTTTAGCTTAGACACTGCTGAAAATGTGATTTTTATCGATGATTTACAAGCTCTCCATGCTGGAGTTAAATCCTTGCAAGGTTCCTTTTCTTTGCCGTTTGATGGTTGGCTAGTTAATAAGGGTGTCAGGACGAGTATTGAGTCAGCAACAGTTGCTGGCGATTTCTTGGAACTCTTGAAGTCAATTATTTATGTAGAAAAAGAAGCAGAGTTAACGCCAGGTGGTGTTTGCCCGAAAATCTGGGTTAATGAACTATCGATTACTGGCGAATAAAAGTTAAAAAGTAGAGAGTTAGGAGTTAAGTTAAACTCTTAACTCATTACTTTTGTATAATGAGCGATCATTAATATTCACCACCTACGCTAATGTCAGTATTAAAGACATCAGCACCAGTTAAATCAATATTAGCCAAAACTGCGCCATTTACGTCAGTATTATATAAATGAGCATTACTCAAATCAACGTTGGTAAGATTAGCATTATTTAAGCTAGTACCGCTGACAAAAGCATCTGTAAGATTAGCAGACTTTAAATTAGCACCAGTTAAATCTGCACCTTCTAAGTTAGCACCTTCGAGATTAGCTCCTTTTAAATTTGCATTTCTTAAGTCAGCACCGATTAGATGAGCGCCTTTGAGGTTAGCTCCTGCTAGATTGCATCCCATACATTCTCTAGTTTCTAACAAGCGGCGGACAGGGGCGGAATTTTCTGCTTTGACGGGAATGGGAGCAGCTAAAGATAGCGTGCTGAGTAAGGCTGCTGCCGTCAAAAAAATTCGTTTCATAATTTACCTCGGACACTTCTAGAAGTCATGAAATTCTGATCTTCTACGATACCAGTGTGCCAAGATTAGAGAATTCTGTCCTCATGCGATCGGAAGAATAATAAATGCCATGAGATGAGATATTCTTCCGTAACTTAGTCCGATGGGAGTAAATTTCCAACTGAGATTATATTAAGCTTTGCCGCTACCTAACAAATACAGCAAGGCCATGCGAACGGCAACACCGCTGGTAACTTGTGATTGAATGAGACTAAATTCTGGATCATCCATCAATTCAGAACTAATTTCAACACCACGGTTGACTGGGCCTGGATGCAAAACTTTGACGTTCGGTTTACAAAGTTGCAGTTTTGTGCGTGTAATGCCAAACAGTTGATGATATTCTCGCAAACTTGGCAGTAAATGAGCTGTCATCCGTTCCTTTTGCAGACGTAAAGTCATGACAAAATCGGCATTCTGCAAAGCTGGTTCTAATTGCCAGTGTAGAAATAGTTGGGGATTGGGGGAATAATTTCTGCCTTCTACTTCCTCCGAGATAAACTCGGCAAATAATTTAGGTAAAAGGGTTGGTGGTGCTGCCAGATGAACTTCAGCACCACTAGCAATTAAACTCCAAATATTCGATCGCGCCACACGAGAATGGAGAATATCCCCAACAATGGCAATCTTTTTCCCCTTTAAAAGTTCCAGTCTGGGACTAGCTGGGTCAATTAGAGTAGTTATGGTAAATAAATCTAGCAGTGCTTGAGAAGGATGCTCGTGTTGACCATCACCAGCATTGAGGACGCTAACTCGTACACCTAGACGATCCATTTCAGATGCGATCGCATTTGGTACTCCTGCCTCTCGATGGCGGACTACCATAATATCAGTTCCCATTGCCAAATAGGTTTTCGCCGTGTCGAGAATTGTTTCTCCCTTAGTCATAGAAGATGTGGCGGCGGCGAAGTTTAGTGTATCTGCACTTAAGCGTTTCGCTGCAAGTTCAAAACTGCTGCGGGTGCGGGTAGACGATTCAAAAAATAAATTCGCCACCACCTGTCCCTGCAAGGTTGGTACTTTCTTTGTCCGCCGTGATAGCACCTCTTGAAAACTGGCCGCAGTTTGCAAAACTGTATCGTATTCAGTAGTAGTGAAGTCAGCTAGGGAAAGAATGTGATGACGATTCCAAGTTGTAGTAGGCATAGAATTTGGGGAGTGGAGACAAGGGGGACAAGGAGACAAGCGGGACAAGAAGACAAGGGGGACAAGGAGGACAAGGGGGAATTATTGAACAAGCCTCTCCCTTGTCTCCCCCCTCTTCTTGGTCTACCTTGTCTCTTCTCCATGCCCAATGCCCAATCCCTTTATGTTGGTAAATGCAAAACGTTTAAAGCTAGAGAAATTAGACTAAGGAACGTTAAAAATCCAATTGTATCTAGCATTGTAGTCACTAATGGGCCACTAACCAAGGCGGGGTCAAGCTTCAGTCGTTTCAAAGCCATTGGCAGTAAAGTGCCGAGTGTAACAGCCACAATTGTATTAGTTGCCATGACCATTCCGGCAATTAAAGCCACCCATCGCTCTTGGGGTCGCGCCCAAATTAAGGAAAGCAGTATCATGGTCGTGGCTAAAGCGAGAGCTGTACCTAAACCAGCTAGAAGTTCTTTGCGAAGAATTTTTAAGGTATCTTTGGGTGTTACTTCTCCCACTCCCAAGCCGCGAATTGTTACCGTTAATGATTGAATACCGACAGTACCACCAGTGTTAGAAAAAATTGGCATGATTACTGCTAGAACTGGTACTGCGGCAATTACAGATTGAAAAGGCGCGATCGCACTGGCTGCACCAATATACATGGCCATAATCCCCAACAGCCAAGGCAAGCGGTTGCGGATGGTTAACAGGGGAGAGGATAAAGCTGCTTCATCACCACTCACACCCCCCAGTTTTTGGATATCTTCTGTGGCTTCCTCTTCCAAAATATCCATGACATCATCAATGGTGACAATGCCCACCAATCGGTCTTCCCGATCAACTACGGGGATAGCGATTAAGTCGTAGCGCTGCATAATTCGCGCCACTTCTTCTTGGGGAGTTTCAGTTCTCACTTTGATGACGCGATCGCTAGCAATATCCTTGATGAAAACATCGGGAAAGGTAAACAGCAATTGCCGTAGTGAAACTACTCTCACCAGCGTCCGGTTATCATCGGTGACGTAGGCGTAGTAAATCGATTCCTTGTCTTCGTCCTGACGGCGGATTTTGCTCAAAGCTTCGCCTACAGTCAATCCTTGCCGCAAGCGGACATATTCGGTTGTCATCACCCGCCCAGCAGTGCCTTCTGGATAGCCGAGAATTGTTGCTGTTGCTTGCCTTTGTTCTGGACTGAGTTCTTGCAATAGCCGTTTGATTACCCCAGCGGGTAGTTCATCAAATAATTCTGCCCGTTCATCGGGACTCATCGCTTCTACAAGTTGCACTACCTGGACATCATGTAGAGAATTAATTAGTTCTTCCTGCACCACTGTAGGCAAATATTCAAATACATCAATTGCCTGAGCTTTATTGAGTAAACGAAATGCGATCGCCCGTTGTTGTTCAGGCAATTGTGTAATGTAGTCTCCCACATCCACAGGTTGCAAGCGATTTAAATCCCATTTCAACTGGTTTAAATCGGTAGTATCAGTTAGCAAATCACGAATATCTTCTGTGAGCATGATATATATCTCCTAAGTCTCCCCCGCGCTGGGAGACTTCCTCACCACAGCTCAGAGGAGGTTGATACTGCCATCTTGTGGACTATTGCCCATAAAATTTCAACAATTCAATATCGATAGCTAAATCAAAGCATTGCTAGTCATCATCCTAACCCGGAATAGCGCTGTCCGGTAGATAGTGAGGAAATTTTATATCTTTAGTAGCTTTATATAAATTTTTAGCTTGCTACCTTGATTTTTTTGGCGGAATTATTCTGCGATCACAGTAAGTTTTGCTACTAATATAATCTGTGAGAGCTGGCGATCGCGAATAAATAACCATACGGATGGCTAAAAAAAGGGAGTTGTCTCCAAACAGGGCATTAAAAAACTTCTGCTCATTCACAAATGCTTGAGATTCAGTAATCTAAATTGAGATACTCTTACTTGAGTGTCGTTAACTGATTACTAAATCATAAATAGCTTCTAGCTTGGCAGTTTGCTTGCGGATATCAAAATTTTCGCAAATAAACTCTCGTCCTTTTTCACCCATACTTTTAGCTAAAGCTCGGTCAGACAAAAGAATATCTAATTTTTCTGCGAGAGCTTGATCGTCTTTTTCATCAACTAAAAAGCCAGTTTCTCCATCTAAAATAGCATCTGGGATAGCGCTATGCCAGGTAGAAGCTATTGGTAAACCAGAAGCGGCAGCTTCTAATATTGAAAGCGGTAAACCTTCGCTATCACCGTTTTTTGCTGTTTGACTGGGTAGAGAAAATATTTCTGCATTTCTCATGGTTTTTTGAATCACTTCATAAGGTTTTGCCCCCATAAAATTGACTCTATTACTAATACCAAGCTCATCTGCTAGAGTTTTGAATTTTTCAGTCATTGTGCCATTTCCAATTTGAATAACTGACACATCTGGATGCTTACTGGCAATCCGGGCAAAGGCTTTTAATAGGGTATCAATTCCTTTTTTTTCAGTATGTCTGCCTACACATAAAATATATCTTTCACCTTTTGATTCACTCGCTGGGGCAAATTTTTCTAAATCTATACCACTATTTAGTTTAATAATTTTATCTTCAGGATAACCATATTCAATCATTTTTTTATACAAGAAACTAGAAAAAGCAATAAATTTAGATGCTTTTTGTTTTAATTCTTCTTCATGCAAAAGAAATTGATAAAATGCTGGATTACCTGATAGCCACATGGCACGACGTGAAACTGTGATATCAAAACCGTAAAATGTAACGATGAAAGGAATATTTAATTTTTCTGCCAATCGCATTGCATAAATACCATCTGGCCCAAAATGTCCGTGAATTAATTTTAGATTTTTTAGTTCAGACTCTTTTCCAAACATATCTGGTGAAGCAGAAATTATATGAAATAGTTGCTTAATTTTCCATTGATCGTTATCACTAATAGCAATATTATCAAAAGGAATTTCTTCTAATAGTTTACAAGTAAGAAATAACGGTTTGTAAGTTTGTAAATTATGGGCTTGCTCTCCAATAAAGGTTTCTGATACTCTCGGATAAGCTCGACGATACATCCCAACTGTTTTCATTGTGTTACTCCTATTTAAGATTAATATTTCTCTTTGCAAAAAAAGGAACAAGATATTGGGTAAAAAACTTTTAAGTTCTTTATATAGTTATGCCCCTGGTTCTATCTGCTGCTATTTTGGATAAAATAGTAATTACCTGATTCATTCAGAACAGCAATAAAAATTGTTAGTTTTTTCAAGCTAATACTAGTCTAAATAAGTGCTTAAATTATTTATGTTAGTAAATGAAATAATAATTTTTTTGAACCTATCCTTTAGTAGATATCTTAGGGTGTAATAAAGCAAACTAGGATATTTATTATGTAAACAAACTGATTAATTTTTTATCACTTAGGAATTGACAGGAAAGCCAAAATAGCAACTATGCTTTTCAAGGCTTCTAGGTAGAGTTTTGCGATACGTGCGGTAAATGCTCGCCCACGCAACTAATAAAATATGGTTTGTAAAAGGCTGAACCGATGTCTAGATGTGAATGCACAAGATGATTTATTTGTAAAGTACACAAGCCCTATTTTTTATCAAACTTGATTGGGTTGAGGATAGCCTCCCTTTTTTGACTGCAATTATTTGCTGAATGTCCAACACAAACACATCAATCTTAAAACATATCTACATTAAAATTATATTTATTAAAATTTTTGCAAAAAAATGATTTAGTTTATACCAGCATAAGCATAACCTCGGAGTAGTGATTTAGTTTAGACTAGCATAAGCTCATCCTTCGGAGTGAGGCACTCTTGATTTTTTGACATCATCCCATCACTGATATTATGTCTGGCTAATTAGTTATAATTCCCGAATCTATGTACAAAGCCCAAAAAGCCCTCACCTCTGCGGTCTTAATGATAAGTCTTTAACCGGACACGATATGATTTATTACACCGAATCAATAGTAGATTCCCAAGACTACTCTTGAGAGTCACCTTTCTAAGACTCGACTTACTTGGAGGGATTTATTCCACCCACGCAGAGATCGATATTTCTAGATAAGATTAACGTTTCCGTATACCCTACGGTACGGAATCCTATCTCAATGTCCGATTCCCCATAGCCCAAGTGCAAGAAACCCACTCCTTTAAGGGGTTGAATTCTGCAAGTAGTTCTAAACCAAACCATGAAAACATCTACTAAATTGCTATCTCGCCTAGACTATTACTACCAGCAAATCAAAACGATTATCCTGACTCGTCAAAATCCAATTACGGGTTTACTACCTGCAAGCACAGCGATTACAGCCCACGGTGATTATACTGATGCGTGGGTGCGAGACAACGTTTACAGCATTTTGGCAGTTTGGGGTTTAGGACTTGCATACCGTAAGATTGACGACGACAAAGGACGCACTTATGAACTAGAACACAGTGTCATCAAACTGATGCGCGGCTTGTTGTTTGCGATGATGCGACAGGCTCATAAAGTCGAGACATTTAAACATACTCAGTCGCTACTAGATGGACTGCACGCCAAATATAATACCGCGACTGGTGACATTGTTGTTGGGGATAACGAATGGGGACATTTGCAACTTGATGCCACATCTATATTTTTGCTGATGTTGGCGCAAATGACGGCTGCGGGATTGCCAATAATTTATACAATTGATGAAGTTAATTTCGTCCAAAATTTAGTTTACTACATTGGACGAGCTTACCGCACGCCAGATTACGGCATTTGGGAACGCGGTAATAAAATTAATCGGGGAAATGCTGAATTAAATGCCAGTTCTGTAGGCATGGCAAAAGCTGCTTTAGAAGCTATCAATGGGCTGGATTTGTTTGGTGTGCGTGGTAGTCAAGCATCGGTAATTCATGTGCTACCAGATGAAATCGCCCGCGCCCGGATTACTTTAGAATCGCTATTACCGAGAGAATCTGGTTCTAAAGAAATTGATGCAGCGCTGTTGAGTATTATTAGTTATCCTGCCTTTGCAGTGGAAGATTTGGAGTTACGCGATCGCACCTTAAACGATATTATCAATAAACTCGCAGGTAAATACGGCTGCAAACGTTTTCTGCGTGATGGACACCAAACGGTTTTAGAAGATAGTCAGCGCTTACACTACGAACCGTGGGAACTCAAGCAATTTGAGCATATTGAATGCGAATGGCCGTTATTTTTCACTTATTTAGTTCTAGATGGATTATTTCGTAGCGAACAAGAACAAGTTAAAAAATACCAAGAGCTTTTAGAATCATTACTCATAGAACAAGATGGTTTGCGTTTATTGCCGGAACTTTATTATGTTCCAGCAGAAAATATAGAGGCAGAAAAGTTAGCACCTCAAACGCAACCACGTTTGCCCAATGAAAATATTCCTTTGGTATGGGCGCAGAGTTTATATTTCCTCAGTCAAATGTTGAGTGAAGGGTTATTGGCGGTTGGTGATATCGACCCTTTGGGAAGACATTTGTGTGTAGGAAAACAGCGCGAATCGTTGGTACAAATTGCTTTATTAGCAGAAGATGAAGATTTACAGACGAAACTAGAAGTTCACGGAATTGAAGCCCAAACACCTGCCCAAGTTGAACCGATTCAGGTGAGAAAAGCTGGAGAATTTTCAGCAATTTATACCCAAATTGGACGTAACAACAAACTTGGGTTAACTGGGCGGCCAGTGCGGCGGCTGCGGAGTTTAACAACATCTAGAATCTTTCGTATTAGTGGTGAAACAATTGTATTTTTGCCTTCCTTTTCAGACTCTCAGCAGTTTTATTTAACTCTTGATTACCATTTTTTGCTAGATCAAATTAGAAGCGAACTAGCTTACATTCAAAAGTATTGGAGCGATTTAGGGCGTCCTACTCTGACTTTAATGTTGACACACACCATGTTAGAAAGTGGTTCTGAAGCATTATTAGAACTGATGCAAGAACTGAAAGATGGTGTTTGTAATGGTGTACGGGTAAAATTAGGGCGGCTAAATCAGTTAATGTTGACAGCCGGAATCCAAAGAATTGATTTTCTACCCAATGCAGAATTCTCGCGATCGCCAGTGAAAAATGCTAGCCCACGTTGCTATTATCTAGCATATCATCCTGAGAAAAACTGGCGCTTAGGACATACCCAAGAATTTCAAATGGAGTATGAAACCAACTTTGGGTTATTACTTTCTTCTTTGCGCTCATCAGAGAACATCTACGAGCAAATTGAGTTATTGCAAACTTTAACTCGCTTACAGGGAATGGAATTTGATACAGGGTATGGCGGCCCAGGATATCCTGTCACTGTAGCCGATTTACTCGATGAAGTTTACACCAAAGCTGGAGATTTAGGCATTTGGGCAGTAGTGCGTCGGGCTGCGGGGTTGCGCCAAATGGTTGATATCAGCCTATCAGATGCAGTAACGAGTATTTTGGTGCGGGGTAAGCAAATTGCTGTGGGTAAAGCTTACAGCGAAGCGTCCTTAATTACCGTACCCATGTCTCACGATGAGATTGCCGATAAAATTAACCATTTTTGTCGTGAAGATATCCGCGATCGCGTCCTCACTCAAGAGATTTTAATCTATCTTGGTATCTTAATTCGCTCAGAACCTGAACTATTCCAAGGACTACTAACGCTGAGAGTCGGCTATCTTATCCTGTTAATAACCAGCGAACTAGCGCGGGAATTACACGTTACTCAAGATGAAGCTTACGATTACTTAATGCAACTTTCACCCTTTGAAGTGAAAATGCGTTTGCGTCAGGTATTAACTGGATATACTGGCATGAGTAACCTGTTACGTCAGCAAGAATCACTGCACGTCAAACAAAAAGAAAGTGATATTGCTTGGGTAGTGTTACCAGGAATCGCCGAAGGGATAGAAGTTCCGCCGGGTGGTTGGCGACGGTTTCGCCAAGCTGAAGGTGCGACGGGGCGCGTACCAAAAGAATTTTTTAAGCAAGTTTGGCTATTAATGCAGCATTGCAAAGGTTTAGTAATTGGCGATAAACTAGAGCGCCGCAATCGCTTAGATAGTGAGATAATGCTGTCGGAAATGACAGCCGGGGAAAGAAATTTTGCTCTGTTAGTTGAGCATTTGCTGAATAAAATCGAAGCTCCAGAATATCGGCAAGTTAATATTGAAGCATTAATCGAATTAGGAGCGATCGCGGCTAATAATCCCAAGCTGCAAATTGAAGAATATATTGTGTTGGATGTGTTGATTGGACACGCAGTGCGATTGGCGTGGTTAGAAAATCATAGTCAACGTAGCGATCGGTATGATGAGGATAAAGCGAGTGCGTGGCGATCGTTTTACAATACCTCTCCTAGAGATTGCGCTAGTTATATTTTGAAGGCGTTTAGGTTCTTGACTGAATTTGTGAAAGATTTTTAAACGCAAAGGATCGCAAAGGGAAGCGCAGAGGAACGCAGAGGATGAGAGAGAATGAGTTGAGTGGGGTGATTATTGGGTGTGCGATGAGGGTGCATACTGCTTTGGGGCCTGGTTTGTTGGAGTCGGCTTATGAGGAGTGTTTGGATTATGAGTTGAAGAAGTCCGGGTTGAGTGTTGGTAAGCAAATTCCATTGCCTTTGGTTTACCAAGATGTGCAATTGGAATGTGTTTATCGATTGGATTTGATTGTCGAAAATAAGGTAATTGTAGAGATTAAATCTGTAGAATCCTTCCACCCAATTCACTCCGTTCAACTCCTAACCTATCTCAAACTCGCAAACTGCAAACTAGGTCTTCTCCTCAACTTCAACGTCCTCCACCTCAAAGAAGGCATTAAACGCGTAGCCAACAACCTCTAACCCCTCCTCTCACTCCCTCTCATCCTCCGCGAACCTCCGCGCTTCCCTCCGCGCCCCTACCCTGCGGGAAGGCGAAGCGCCTATGCGTTAAAAAAAATATCCCCCACCTCAAATTCTAAAAGCAGGGGTTTTATTAAAACTACTTAACAGAAACAGCATCAACATCAATAGTGCTTCCACTAGAGCTAGAACCCTCAGTAGTATTAGGTACTTCAGTACCCACCTCACCCTTACGAGCTTTCCAGCCCTCAATCACTAGCCCAGACACTTCACTAACTAGCAGAGTCAAAAGGAAAACATCATCAATCTGTCCCGCAACGGGTATAAAATCTGGGAGAATATCAAATGGGCTGACCAAATAAACCAACGTTCCTAAAATTACCCACCAACGGTATTTGGGGTTACGAAGCACACTGCGATACCAGGCGTAAAGTGATTGGATTGAAAATTTCATATTTTGAACCTCCAGATTATCTTTAATTTTCGCAAATCATCCTAAAAACTCACGGTGCGAATAACCGTCCTAGTTAGTCTGGAAGACGCTACTAGTAATTTGTCAACAAAGATAAACCACTAGTAGCGGGTTCATCCCAAACAGGCAAAAGTTGTTTGTTTATAGGGCTGATTAATCGATGAGTGCTGATATCTGCTGCTCTAGCCATAAGAGATATGCCTATGTACTGATCTTACTTTGCTAGAGATTTTAGAAATTGCTCGGTATAGTCTTAAACTTCTGTGCAGATCCCAAAGAATAATCTTCTAATTTAAAATCAGCAAAAGGCTTCTTTTCTAACCTATTCCGTAGCGCCTCGTCAAGAATGACACCTGATGATTCTCTTTTAACACCAATAATTATTACACTTGTCTGATATGTCGTTAAATCCTGATTTGCCCGACAATCACTCCGTTGAAATTGACCCAAATTCAATAAGCGATAACTTTTGACGCTTGGTGTATTAATAAATAATTTTTTAACCAAAAATTGTATTTGTTTTGAACGTTCTAAAGCCACACGTTCTTGAATTAATCTATCACCTTTGCAAGAAGCTGTACCGACAGAGATAATCTCATTGGGAGCTTCCATTATATTCTCTATACCTTCTTGTTCTAAATTCAACTTCAGAAGGTCAACGCTAATAATTTCATCATTGTATTTAATTTGAAAGTTGCTACCTAAAAGCCATTTATAGTTTAGTGATAAAACCGCTATATTAAACTCAGCAATTCTTCCTTGACTATCCCTACCTTCTTGGTAAGAAAAATAATCAATATTACCTTTTTTTTCTGGATATTGTCTGTAATAAGATGTTTCAGAAAAATCTGATTTCCGCATGGCTAAAGCCACTACACTAAGCAATCCTAATATTGCTAATAAGACTGCAAAAAATGTTAATATCGGCACTTTTTCCGGCTGCTGATTTGGAGGTAATGAGTTTTTATTAATATCTACAGATAAATCTTCAAGGTTAGAATTTTCTAGAATATTACTATTTGTCGGAGTCGTGTCTGTTAATTGAGTTTCTATTTCTTCTAGGGAATGCAAAATTTCTTCAGTACTGGCAGGACGTTGTTCTATATCTGATGCTGTTAGCCAATCAATTAAATTCAATAGTAAGGGTGAAATATGGGTAGCATGATTTTGCCAGTGCAACAAATTTTGCTGGACATCATACATCTCTAAAGGATGGTGTCCTGTCAGCAAGAATACAAAAGTGCGTCCCAAAGCAAAGAAATCTGACTGCGGTACTGCTTGACCATTCATTTGTTCTGGGGCGCTGTAGCCAGATGACATAAGTGCTGTCATCTTGTCGCCGTTGCTTAGTTGGTCTTGGTAGGTTTTATTAATTTCATTGGCGGTGCCAAAATCAATCAGTACTAGATTCCCCCAACTCTGCTCAAGGGGGGATCTAATCATGATATTAGATGGCTTAATATCTCGATGTAGGTACTGTTTTCCATGCACTACATCTAAAATTTCTATCAACTGTCTTAACCAGTCTATGGCTTGTTCTTGAGATATGGGACTATTTTGCTGCTGTAGCCACTGTTCTAAGTTGTAGCCATCGATTTTTTCCATTGCAATGCAATGCAACACTAAACCATTTCGGGTTTGATACTGGAAGTAACTATCTTCTTTAGGAATTCCGGGATGCTTGAATTGTCCCAACACCGTTACTTCTTGCTGAAATAGTTCTACTGCTTTGGCGTCGCCTGATAAATCTTCTTTGAGTATCTTGAGAATTTTGGGGGTATCTTGCTCGTATGCCTCATAAACTTTACTAAAACCTGTTGTCTCACTCAACAGGCACGTTACCCGATAACGCCCTAGCAATTCTAGATGGGAACCACAACTTTGACAAAAGCGGTTTTGCTGATTATTCGGGTGATTTGGTTTAGGGCAAACAGGGTTGATACAAAGGCTCATGACAGGAGAGTGGGGAGTGGGGAGATGAGGGGGCAGGAGAGGCTGGGGAGCTGGGGAGCTGGGGAAAAGGTTAGAGGTTAAAGGTTAAAGGGAAAAGGAATAAATTTAATCTTTCCCCTTTTCCCCTTACCCTTTTCCCCTTACCCCTTTCCCTTTCCCCATGCCCAATCCCTCTAGACATCGCTCCTATTAATTCTTCTGTTGCTGTATGACTAATCCCGTCTAATAATCATGAGATTTTTGATCTGTGTTCTGCCAAGAAAGCTGCCACAGTTTGGTTAAATGTCTCTGGTTGTGTCAAAAATGGCCAATGATTGCCGGGAACTTGGTAGATACGTAAGTTTTGAAGATAGGTTTTGTAGGGTTGAATTTGCCAATTTTGGCGATTCAATCCTTGTTTTGGCTGTACGAATAGGGCAGGGGTGTCAAGGGGAATTGTAAAACCGGGCACTTGCATCACTGCCTCAAAAATGCCGTCGCGGGCGGCTATGGTAAATTTGCTGCCCCAACTTCCATCGGGTTTTTGTTCTATTCCTGCTTGGAAGACTTGCTGTTGTAAAGGACTCCATCCTTGATATTGCTTTAATTGCCGTGCTTGTTGTTCCGCTTCTTCATGGCTGGCAAAGGGCCCCATGCTTTTAAGAAAAGGCAAGAAGCGATATAACATTGGGAAAGTTACCCTGAAAAGACTGGGCATTTTCCAGATAAAAATTGGATCGACGAGAATTATACTCCGTAAACGCTTTGGGTTTTGTCTTGCCCAGATGGCGGCTAATTTTCCTGTCCACGAGTGACTTACAATATGGGCAAAAGTCCATCCAAGACTATCCATGAGTGCTTCAAGGTCTGCGATCGCACTCTCAAAGCTATAATCTATCTCTGGTTTACTACTTTGCCCATGTCCGCGCATATCTGGCGCAACTATGTGGTAATCCGCCGCCAAGTAATCTCCTAAACTAGACCACACCAAAGCATGGTCGCCTAAGCCATGTAACAGCAGTAAAGGTTCTTGACCTTGATTCCATTCTAAATAAGAAAGTTGGATATCAGGCTTTGATAAAGTTTGACGTACAGGCATCATTGCACATCCAGGCTTAGATAGTTTTGCGTTTATATGGTACTGCGAAAGAAGATGGGGAGCAGGGGAGCAGGGGAGGCAGGGGAAAAGGTTAAAGGTTAAAGGGAAAAGGAATAAATTTAATCTTTCCCCTTTTCCCCTTACCCCTTTCCCCATGCCCCATGCCCAATTCAATTGTTACCATTTACCACTTTATGACTCTGAGGATTGTACCAATTGACACGAAATAATGAGGCTAATGAATGCCAAGATCAAGAAAAGGATGCCCCAAGGATATTAAAAGTACTATGCCAGAATTACACCAATCTATTGCCCAGCATTATCACGAACGGACTAAATACAACCCTGAGACTCTCGCTTCTAAAAGTCAGCGGTTAGACTGGACTAAACAGCCAGTGCCCTTCAAAGAATACAAAATTGGCTCTACTTTTGATCTCAAACCCTATATCCAAGAAAAAGCAGAGGCTTATGCTAATAACCCAGATGCTCAATGGTGGCAAAGACTTTCACGGCTATTGTTTCGCAGTTATGGATTGACGGCGAAAATGCCTTCTATGGGTAGTGCAGTGTATTTACGCGCTGCTCCCAGTGCAGGCGGACTATACCCTGCCGAGGTGTATGTGGTTTCCCGTGGGACTTCGTTATTGCCACCTGGTCTATATAACTACCAGTGTAGAACTCATTCTCTCATGCATTATTGGGAAAGTGATGTTTGGCAAACTCTTCAAGAGTCTTGTTTCTGGCATCCTTCTTTAGAAAATACCCAATTAGCAATTATTATCACTGCGGTTTTCTATCGTTCTGCGTGGCGCTATGAAGATCGGGCTTATCGGCGGATTTTTCTGGATACGGGACACTTGTTGGGTAATATCGAGCTAGCTGGTGCGATTACTGATTATCGCCCCCATTTAATCGGCGGCTTTGTGGATGAATCGGTCAACGATCTGCTTTATGTCGATCCGCAACAAGAAGGTGCGATCGCTGTCTTACCTCTGGCAGACTTGTTAGATGTGAATCAAAATTTACCATTGGGATGTACTGCTTTACCTTCCGCCACCGAAACCAGTTATCCTCAAATCCCCGATGGCGAATTACTAACATATTTCCATCGACACACCCAGATCCAACCAGGTGTAACTGGTAATCTTAATCTACCAACTATTAAACAAGAAAAATCTTTAGAGGATAAATACAATTTTCCTTTCTGTTTAAAAATTCCCACCACCACCGCACCGATAAACTGGGGAAAAAAACTATCAGAACTGGAAACCACTATGTATAAGCGACGCTCTACCCGCGCTTACAATGGTGATGATTTAAGCTTCGATGAATTGAAAAGTTTACTCGATTTCACTTACCAACCGCAAAATTACATCGACCAAAGCTTAGATATTTCTCCAGACTACTTCGATCTAAATTTAATCGAAACATTCATTGCTGTTTGCGGAGTTAAAGGACTGGAGGCGGGTTGTTACTATTACGCACCCAAAGCCCAAGAGTTACGCCAAATCCGGTTTAAAAACTTTCGGCGAGAGTTACATTTTCTCTGTTTAGGACAAGAATTAGGGCGGGATGCCGCAGCAGTGTTATTTCATACAGCCGATTTGAAAGCTGCGATCGCACAATATGGCGATCGCGTTTACCGTTACTTACACATGGATGTCGGTCATTTGGGACAACGCCTGAATTTAGCAGCAATGCACCTGAATGTAGGCGTCAGTGGTATCGGTGGATTCTTTGACGATCAAGTAAATGAAGTTTTAGGCATTCCTGCTGATGAAGCTGTTTTATATATCACTACATTGGGACGCCCAAGATAAAAATAATCGCAGAGACGCGGAGAATCCAGAGGTTTCTTTCTCTGTCCTTTAAGTCTCTGTGCAAGCTTAAGGGGCTACAACTTGGGCTAAGCTAAAACACATCTAATTTGCAGATGAAAATTTTCTCAATATCTTGTGGGGTGGGCATCTTGCCCGCCCTGATTATGCAACTTGAATGCTGATTAGCTTAGGATGCAGATAAAATAAGCCTCATCGCTCTTTGTCCTTGTTGGTAATGTTCGACATTTAAATTGCATATACTGGACGGGCAAGATGCCCATCCCACAAGAGTTATATTTAATTCGATTATGCAAATTAGATGTTTTTTAGTTTAGTACTGGTGCTTGTTAAGATTTAGTATCAATAATTCGGCAACTAACTCGTAGGAATCTTCTATATCCATATAATCCAATATAAAAACTGCTATGACGGCGAATAAGTCCCTCCAGATTCTTTAATTCGACCGATATATTTTTGGATACCCGTACATTTAATTTATGGTTGGGGTATAAATACCCATCCATGACGTAATTCAGAGTTGCGAATTGCGAATGGGGATTTTGGTAAATCCGGGTAATTTACATTTTAGTCAATTTTTCCTAAATGAATGTCCTGTTTTGCCTCTCGACTAGCTGTAGATGTGATTAGAAACGGATTATTAGGGAGAATTCTTTGAGCATCGAAAACGACGGTCGCGGCAGTGGCAGGTAATGTTATGGCTTTTGTATTAGTTATAGATAGCGTCGGCGCAGCCCAACCTAGTCATCGCTATAGACTGGTGAAGCTCCGATATTAAGCTGGTGTTATGTTGAATGGGGCAAGAGTGATAAAAAAGGGTTAATGTCTCTTACCTGCTCCCAGATATAGCTCACCCACTTTCGGGTCATTCAACAATTCTTCACCAGGGCCGGAGATCGCATCACGTCCCGATTCTAATACATACCCACGATTAGCCATCTCTAAAGCTTTACGGGCATTTTGTTCTACTAATACGATCGCAGTACCTGCCTGATTAATTTGTTTAATCTGCTCGAACACTTGTGTCACTAAAATCGGTGACAAAGCAGCAGATGGCTCATCTAAAATCAGCAAACCAGGTTCCAACATCAAAGCTTTGCCCATCGCTAGCATCTGGCGTTCTCCTCCAGAGAGAGTACCAGCACGTTGACGACGGCGATCGCTTAATCTCGGAAACATAGTAAATATTTTATCTTTAATTGGTTTCAGGGGAACGTTAAGCACAAAAGCACCCATCTCCAAATTCTCTTCAACACTGAGAGAGGGGAAAACATTGGCGATTTGCGGTACGTAGCACATTCCTCGTTGGACAATTTCATTGGACTTTAGCCCCACGATATTTTCACCTTTGAAGGTAATTGTGCCTGTGTGGGGGATCAAAAGCCCAAAAATTGCTTTTGCCAAAGTAGATTTACCTGCACCGTTGGGGCCAATCACTGTCACCAATTCCCCTGGTGCAACCTGAAAATTCACACCTTGCAGGATATCTACATCTTTGATGTATCCAGCGTGAACATTTTGAACTTCTAATAAATAATCATTTGTCATTGGTCACTTGTCATTGGTCATTGGTCAACAGTCAAGCATAACTATTGACTGTTGACTATGGACTATTACGGAGTTTTTTGCAACTCTGGTCGTTCTTCTGCAAGAATCGCCCCTTCTACAGGGCAAACTTGGAGACAGATACCACAGTCGATGCAAGTAGCAAAGTCAATCCAGTACCAATCAGTTCCCTTGGTGTTTTTGCCTGGGCCATCATGAATACAAGCTACTGGACAGGCATCTACGCAGTCAGCAACGCCTTCACAGACTTCTGTAACAATTGTATGCGGCATGTTCTCGATTCCCTCTTTTCTGTATCGGCTCTTTCTAGCCTAGCAGGGGAGGGGGCATGGGGCAGGGGAGGCAGGGGGGCAGGGGAAAAGGTTAAAGGTTAAAGGGAAAAGGAATAAATTTAATATTTCCCCTTTTCCCCTTACCCTTTTCCCCTTACCCCATACCCAATGCCCAATTCCCAACTCACTTAACCCAATGGTTCAATTTTTGGTGAACCATCAGCTTTGATCCAGGCAATTTGGGCAATGCGGCGATCGCTTGCATATTGGCGAATCGCCTCTGCATCTCTTCCCCCCAAGTCAATTTCTACTCGCACCAAATCAGTAGAATCTCTGAGTTTTTGTGCGTAGACAAAGGCGGCGGCGTTAGCACTAGCTGTCTCTGGTGCTACCAACCAGTCAGTCGCTGGAGTTTCCTGCGGTAATTGCTGAGTAGACAACAGAACTTGGTATAAATCTTCGATACTTAGTCCAAAACCAATTCCGGGGATGTTTTCTCCTTGAGGATGATATAGCCCCAAAAGCTGGTCATAGCGACCACCACGCCCTAAAACTCTGGCTTGGGATTCGGTATCGTTGACAACTTCAAATACAATACCAGTGTAGTAATCTATGGTTTGGATCAGGCTGAGGTCGAGGATTAACGGAAATTTTTTCTCTGATTCTAGTAATTCTACTAGGGATTTGAGGTTATTTACTGCCTCTCGCTGTTCTTGATCTAGATCCAGACTACTAACTTTTTGCAACACGTCTGCACTTGGCCCACGCAAATCCATGATGGTTTGGGCGCGATCGCGGAGTTTGTCACTTAGAGGTAAATTATCTATGGTGATGCGGTCAAGATGAGCGATCGCACTGCGAACTTGATCTTGGAGATTAGCAGGAAAGGCACTCAGGAGCGATCGGGTAATTCCCGCCTCACCTAAAATTACATGCCATTCCTGCAAACCCAGTGCTGCCAAACAATCTGCTACTAACAGTAGTACTTCGGCATTCGCCAGCAATCCGCCAGTACCTAACAATTCCACCCCAGCTTGATAAAACTCTTGCTGGCGATTATGCCTACTTTCCCAAGTGCGGCGAAACACATTGGCGTTGTAATACAACCGTTGTGGATAAGTAACACCAGCCATCCGAGTCACAACAGTACGAGCAATAGATGCTGTTAATTCTGGACGTAGCCCTAATTCATCATCTTCGCCATTTTGTTGTAGTTGAATCACCATCTGACGCTGGATGGCTTCCCCCGCCATCAGGGTATCCATCCGTTCTAAAGTCGAGGTGATAATCCTGTGATATCCCCAACGATGAAACACCTGCTGTAACCGATCTTCAATCCAGCGTTTTTTCTCCACATCCAAGGGCAATAAATCCCTGGCTCCCGCTGCTGGTTGATACACCATTATTTTTTCTTCCCACCAAACAAACCACCGAACAAACCACTACCAGATTTCTCTGGTTGCTTATCTCCATTATTGGGGGATGAAGTCACCTTATGATCGCTAGGTTGTTGTCCTAAAGCCTTATCTATTTTAGGTTTCCATTGCAGAGCCGTTTCGTCACTGGGATCTAATTTTAGAGCGTTGTCAAAGTGGATTTTGGCCATTTTTAGCTGATTTTGCTTCAAATACACCATTGCAATTAAGCTATGACAGCGACTATTTTTTGGTTCTAGCTTCAGGGCCTCTTGCAACTCTACTTTGGCTGGGGAAAATTGGTTTTTATCAATCAAAGATTGAGCGCGACGAATATACTGTTCTACAATCAAGTCTTCTTTTGGTGGGGCTGGTGTTGGTGCTGTATTTTTTGGTGTATTTGGCTGAGGCGTACCTGATTGGACTTTAGGTTGAGCAGATGGTGGCGCTGCGGATGATTTACCGGCACTCCGCATTAAATACACTAAATTCAACTCACTAGCTTGGGCAATGACTTGCTGCGCTTGTTCTAAAGAATCATATTGGGTTTGGGCTAGTTTGGCGATCGCAGTTTTATAAAAATGATCGATATTACCTGCCTCAACTAACTGTTTAGCCAAGTCGGTGTTTAGAGTTACCGAAGTAGACTCTTGTACTAGACGTTTGCCAATTTGCGACAAAATTAGAATATATTCAGTGCGAGTGCGATCGCTAGCAAGTTTTTCGTAAGCCGGGTTAACCAGCTTTGATAACAATTCATTACCGAGATGTTTTTGAGCAGCAGTTTCAGTAAGACTACTGTCTGGGTGCAAACGACGAGCAACTTGGAGATAGCGTTTGCGAATCTCTTTGACATCGGCATCAACTGGAACGCACAGCACTGCGTGATGATCTATGAAATCATATTTAAATAGTCCACGATCTATTTTGAAAGACATATAGAGTTTTTGCACCAAAGGAGCAGTTAGATTGCTTTTAGTGTACCCAAAGTCTTAGGGAAAGCCCCCATCTGCTACACCCAAGCTGACAGTGGTGGAACCCGTAAAAGTTCGTTACTGAGAGAGTCGTGAATATAACTATTGGTGGCAAGAATTCTACCTGACTCAATTTTGACAGCAGTACCATCGTAGGCAGTAATTTTGCCCCCGGCTTCTTGTACCAAAATTATCCCAGCGGCAATATCCCAAGGAGAAAGTCCCCGTTCCCAGTAACCATCGACACGTCCACAGGCAACATAGGCTAAATCTAGCGATGCCGAACCGCTACGTCTAACTCCTTGGGTAAGATGGGTGAGGTGACTAAATTCTGCGTAGTTGTTATCAGAGGTTTCGCGGCGATCGTAGGCAAATCCTGTTACTAGTAGGCTTTTACTCAGTTCAGATGTTGCTGAAACCTTTATGGGCTGACGGTTACGCGTTGCCCCTAAGCCAGCAGCAGCACGGAATAGCTCATTGTGAAATGGGTCATAAATTACACCAACTTGGGGAACGCCATTAATTAACAGCCCGATGGAAACGGCAAAAAATGGGTATTGATGAGCGTAGTTGGTTGTACCATCTAGAGGATCTATTGCCCAGAGATATTCATTCTCTTGATTACCTAATTTCCCTGACTCTTCAGCGAGGATCGAGTGCTGGGGAAAGTGGCGGCGCAAAATTTCTAAAATCAACTCCTCTGAGGCTTTATCAGCAGCCGTGACTAAATCACCAGGGCGTCCTTTTTCAATAATTGCGTCTTCTAACTTACCCAAGTAACCTTGCAAAATTGCACCAGCAGCCAAGGCCGCTTCTGTAGCAATATCTAGAAAAATTTGTAGATTAGTCATTAGTCATTAGTCATTTGTCATTAGTCATTTGTCATTTGTCATTGGGAAGGGTGCAGAGGAGAAAGAAATATATTTGGTATTTTCTCCCTGCCCCCTGCCCCAATCCCCATTCTTCAAAGATTTTGGCGGCGAAACTCACCGGGAGTAAGGCGCATGGGCTTTTCTGGGTTCCAGATTCCTTGCCCCATGAGTCTAGCCCATTGTTGGGCGCGTTCTAAACGCAGGTCATACTTGTGGTTGGGCGATCGCCCCACAAACATTGCATTCCCTTGTTTGACTAATTCTTCATTTAACAACACCTTATTTTTCCACACATAAGCTAGAGTTCGCCCGATTTTGTCTTTTGCTTCTAAATCAAACTCCAGCGTTACCGATTGTTCTACACCACCAATTAGATTCTCTAACTGTTCTTTTGCTGCTTCTCCCCAAGGGCGCTGTCGCAAATCTGGTGCATCAACACCCACTAACCGCACTTGGGAAATCAAATTTGGTTGTTCAGCCATGCCTAAAACTTCCAAACTTTGCCCACTAACTACCCGTGCTACTTTCACCTGGGCTTCACTGTTTGGCAGTTGGTTTTTACCTTGACAACTCACCAACAGCAATAAGCAAGCCAAAATCGCTATTTTTCGCACCCACTCACCAAAATTTACAGGCATCAGAAATTCGGTGATTTTGAATTGTTTATCGAGACAGAATTCTGAATTCTGACTCCTGTTAGCGGTAGCGGGGCGTTTAGCCCATTCTGAATTCTTCTTCATTCCTCATCTAAGGGTAAACCCGCTTTAATTCTCCCCCTAGCAAAATAGCGTCCAAACTGGAGTTCGTAGACTTCATCTTCGTCTTGTGTCTCCATTTCTAAGTCAGAACGGGGGTAACTCACACACAACAAGGCATAACCTTGGCGACGTAAATCTGGCGACAAGCCGATCGCTTCTGGTTGGTAAATTTCTCCTGATAACACTCTCACAGCACAAGCAGTGCAAGCCCCGTTGCGACAGGAAAACGGTAGTTCCACCCCTTGTTTTTCGCCAGTGTGCAGGATGTAGCGGTCTTCTGGCACTTGTAGGGTGTGTGTTTTGCCAGTGGCGCGATCGCGAACTTTAATTGTGTATGTACGGGACATCTGGATTTGCGTTTTAGGATTGGACTTTCAGATTCAATCTAGAATATCTTTCTTTATCTTTGCATTTTTTAGAATTCTATAGTATGATCGTAACTTGTGACACCTGGAGAGGTGGCCGAGTGGTTTAAGGCGCAGACCTGGAAAGTCTGTTTAGGGAAACTTAACGGGGGTTCGAATCCCCCCTCTCCGTTTTCAGACCTAATTCTAAATATATAGTTTGAACCATAGTTCTACAAATAGTTAGGTTCAGTAAGAAGCATATCTAAAACTCAGACTAAACATTGCCTAAATTGAATCTTTTTAGGCAATGCTCAATTGCTTTATAACGGAATAATAAGGGTTGTGGCTTATCCAAAAAATACTGCTTAAATTCTCTTTTAAGCAGCATTTTGTCAAGTGCGTAACTTTCTGCATGAATGCTACTAAAACCTCGACTAAGGTGATTTCCGACAAAGAAAATACCTGTGTTAGCGAGTTTCGACAACTCTTGCAGACGCTACGCGTAGCTTGCTTCCCCGCAGGGGTACGCTCAACTCTCGATCTATGAGTTGGTTGAGCGAAGCGATGCACTGAGCCTGTCGAAGTGTCGAAACCAACGGCATCGGTATATTTATTCTTGTAAATCACCTAAGACTGTGGAACCCACACAGAAACAGAACCAGCATCGCATCGAAAATCAGCCCAGCCCTCATCATTCGTTGTCACAGGTTCGCTGATATGTTCAGTAATATCAATGTAAGTGCTGTTGGGTTGCCCAACTTCCATCCACTTAGTCCCTTCTCCTCCATTACTCAGAACTACTGCCATACCGCCAGGATGTTCTTCGTCTCCTAAGCGTGTCCAGGCGATTGTATTGGCGTGATCGAAGTAATCGTATTGGTCGCCATAGGCATAGGTTTGACGAACGTGCAAAAATTTATCAATTATCCATTTATGACTATCGAGCCAAATCTCATGCTCATTGCCATCGCTGCCCGTATCCTTGTAATTAGCACCATAGTAATCCGCATAGAAGATACAGGGATAACCCTCACTTCGCAGTAGAATCAACGCATAAGCTAACGGTTTAAACCAGCCTTCCACTACAGATTCCAACGACTGCAAGGGTTGAGAGTCATGATTGTCAACTAAGGTGACGGCTAAAGCAGGTTGCTGTTGCACCAATGTGTTATCAAATATCTGCCGCATATCGTAGTCATTGCCTTGTTTGCTGGCAGCGCTAAAGTTATAGTGCAATGGCGCATCAAACAGCAACACATCGCCACCGGTGACGTTAATGAAATGGTGCAGCGCTTCAACTTCATAAGACCAATACTCACCGACGGCAAAAAGATCGCGACCAGCCTTTTGGCGACAGTGTTGCAGCCATTCTGGGAAAAAGCCAGCTCTAACGTGTTTAACCGCATCAAAACGAAAGCCATCTATATCAGTGGTTTCTACAAACCACTCACCCCAGCGATTCAACTCCTCGCGAACTTCTGGACTTTCCATATCCAAATCGCATCCCATGAGATAGTCGAAAGCGCCTTTTTCCAGGTCAACCTGTTCGTCAAATTTTTTATCTTTGAATAGATAAACTGCGTTTTCACCTTCGTTGTAGACGTTGTAATCAACTGCGTCGAAGTGCCACCAGTGCCATTCCATATCGGAGTATTTGCCCTTCCGACCTGGGAAGGTAAAGTGAGTCCACACTTTTATTGTTTGCATCTCACCGATTGGCTCGTGGCGATTGTCTGGATTGTAAGGAGTTGCTTCTACCTCTTCGGGTTCGTCTGCACCTAACTTGTGGTTAAGGACAACATCAGCATAGACTCGAATGCCAGCAGCTTTTGCCGCCTTAACAGCAGCAATATACTCGTCTTTTGTGCCGTACTTTGTCCGAACCGAGCCTTTCTGGTCAAACTCGCCTAGATCGTACATATCGTAGACTCCGTAGCCGACATCGTAGCCACCCCCTGTTCCTTTGTATGCTGGGGGTAGCCAAACAGATGTAACACCTACATCAGCTAACTCTTTGACTTTATCTTTCAATTCATTCCAAAGATTGCCATCTGGAGGGATATACCAATGGAAGTACTGCATCATTACACCATTCAGTTGAGCCATATCTATCCCTCTGGTTAAATATACGATGAGTTGTGATTTCCGACACAAAGACTCTACATTAAGTTTTATTTTTTGTCTTTCAATAGAAACAAAAATCTATTAAAAAACTTTGCTCAGCTCATGTTGTTTTCTTCTGTGGCTGACAGTTCTTCAGCTAAGTTTTTCTGGAGTGCTTCCAATACCGCGATCGGGTCAGCTGGTTCCTGCATCGATTTCGCTTCCGAATCTTGCCGATTTATCACATTAGGCAAATCGGTACGGAGTTCTTCTAATAGAGCAATAATCTTGGCAATTTTTTGCTCGGAGAGCAGGTTAAGCTGTAGCATCAATTGCGCCCGTTGTTCGGCAAAGTTTTCTTGGCGAGTTTGTCGTACTAGTACTCCGGTTGAAATCACCAATGACGCTGCATCTAAGCCTTGACCTGACCAGCTAAACGAGGGTAGATTGAATGGCAAAAAGCGATCAAAAAAACTGCTAAAAATCCAGATAGCCAGTATGACTAGCAAACTATACAGAAATATCGATCGCCCAAAGAATGTAGCGATCGCTTCTAGTATCCGCTGGTGGACGGGAATATCTCGAACTTCCTGGGCATGAAGTGAAATAATCGCTTCAATATTTTTTGCAATCGGGTCTGGTAATGGAGCCGTGATCACTTGATTTCGAGAAGCTTTGTCTTTGAGTTTGTTAGCATCTGAACTGAAGTGTCTGTTTGCTGTCTCGTCTGCGTCATCGGTCATGCACCAACTCCTGAATCTGGATGTTACTCGATTATTGCTTATCTTCCACCGACGATGGCGCGCATCCCAATACTGCTCGATTATTTAGATTTAGAACTAGAAAAATTAAATATGATTTCCAAATCAATCGACTTTAGGGGCGTACATCTGTATGCCCCTAATAGGTATTTCGTAAAACCAAGGGTATTGAGTTCTAAGGCACTTCAATGGGAATCAAAGCATTTTCTGGCAAATAGTTGGAAAAACGCCCTTCATCTGCAAGCACCAAAATCAGACGCAGAGGATAATCTGGCGGAACTTGCAAATCTGCCCACGGTACTGCCAACTCTAAACAATTATTTAAAGCTACTTGAGCGCGGCTGAAACGGGGATGCCATTGATAATTGTCTCCAGCTTCTCGAAATTGAATCGATTGCGTCAGCAAGTTAACTTCCAGAAGATGGTGGAAATGGTAATTAAGTGGGGCTGAATCTGGTACATCTGCCAAGGGAATTGGGCTGTTCACCATTGTTTTTTCTGGATAGAACCACAACAAATTTAACTCTGCTGGAAAACCCCGCCCTGGTGCAACGCCACCTTTAAAGTCCAACCGCAAATAGAAATTTAAGTGATCTACCCCATACCAAAGTCGCTGGATAATACTGCTATTGTGCATCGTCCCCCGCGCCCCGCCGATTTCTATGCGTCCAGCTTTGTCCCAATCTTGTTCGTCACCCTTGCCATCAATGACGGGGTGAATAAAGCCTTGTGGGGTGTGGCTTTTCTGTGCTTCGTGGATTTCCAGCGGTTGCTTGAGATAGGGCGGTACAGGTTCATTTAAAGCTTTGTAAATACCAAACAGATGTTCTCGAAACAACCGATCAAAAATGGCATCCTGATTTGAGGAGTGTCCTGTACCAAACCACCAGAACCAGTCGGAACCCTCTGCGGCATACAATGCTTCCCACGCTTCTGGGTTGTTTTCTTCCGTCGCTTCGGGATGACTTGCAAGCATAATTCTAGCTTCTGTCAAGTAATCCCAAGCACGATTTTTGACGGGATCGCCGATCCAAGTGGTGAAGTTGCCATCTACCCAAGAACCACTATGTAGTTGCCCTCCGGGGATGGTGGCTGTGGCTGGAAATTCTTCCAGAAATTCGGAGACAGTGACGAGTTTGAGGTGGGGTTCATCGCTCAAACTTTGATATAAAGCTTCTAAGAAAGGTTTGCCATCTTGGGGATAAAATTCCCAGCAATTTTCCCCATCTAAGGCGATGGTAACTAGCCAAGGTTGATCACTGTGACTATCTCTTTGCATTTTAGCGATCGCTTGCAAATGTCCTACTAAATCGGCTGCTGCCTGTTTTGCTGGCATTGCACCATAAGTAAAACCAATCAAATCTGATAATCTATGGTCACGAAACACAATTGACAAGTCACCCTCGGCGGTTTGCAAGCGATAGGGTCGATACAACAGTTCTGGTTGCTCCACATTCCCCGCCCCATCCCGATGAAAAAAGTGTTTCAGCGTCCACCCTAAGACGGCTTCATCTGAGCATATCCACTTAAAACCTTGGTTAATAATATGCGGAAGTACCGCCGGACTAACTGACTGTTCCGAAGGCCACAAACCACGAGGTATCTGTCCAAAGCGGTCTTTATAGAAGTTCCAAGCTTTCCGCAAGTGGCGGGGAATATCTTCTGCCCACTCAAAGCGTTGCTTCGGTAGTGTCATATTAGGCACAGCTACCCGACCAGAATTAGTATCAGCTAGCAAGGGTAAAATCGGGTGGGCGTAAGGCGTGGTGGTAACTTCTAGCTGCCCCGACTCCTGCATTTTTCGATGTTGGGGAATAATCCGGCTGAGGATTTCTCGCTGTTTGGAATAAATGCGCTGGCGATCGCTTAAAGTAAAATTCCGTCCCTGTTTTAACCAAGCAGCAATTTCTGGGTCATCCCAAAACAGCGGATCGATCCAAGCCAAATTGTGCCAAGCTAGCAAATCGCCATAATCTGGCAATTCCCAATTTGCTAAACACCAAGCTTGTCCTTTTTCCTGCCTTTGCTGATACAACTCGGCATAGCGGGGATGAGGGTCAATCAGAGTATGGTGATTGGCATCAAAAAAGTGTTGGATAATAAATTCGCGCTGTTGCTGGGTGAGTTGCTCATTCGGTGTCAAGCTGGCTGTGAGGTAAGGGTCAAAAGCAGTGCCAGCAATATAATCTTCGAGTTGCAATATTAGCGATGGAACTAAATTCACCGTTTGGTGTAACTTAGGATACCGCTCTAAAAGCAATACCAAATCCAAATAATCTTTAGTGCCATGCAAACGTACCCAAGGAAGACGGTACTGCTGACTTGGAGATAGCGAAACGCCGCTGCCAGGAGATTTGTACAGCGGCTGATGTTGATGCCAGATAAAAGCAATGTAGAGAGGATGAGACATATAAATAGTTAGGAGTTAAGAATGAGGAGTTAGGAGTTAATTGAAAACTCATAACTCCTAACTCCTAACTCCTAACTTTTACACCACTTGTTCAATTTCTGCAATTTCGGGAATCATTTCCTTAAGGCGGCGCTCAATACCCATTCTCAGGGTCATTGCAGAACTGGGACAAGAACCACAAGCACCTTGGAGGCGCAGTTTTACAACGGGGCCATCAAGTTCTACGAGTTCCACATTGCCGCCATCAGACATGAGATAAGGGCGCATTTCATCTAAAACTGTTTCAACGTTGTCAATTGTGAGTTCCATAGTTTAGACCTGCTAAGTTAATGATGGGCATTGGGCATTGAATAATAATGATCTCTGTGCCAGATGCGGCGTTGCTCATTAACCATTATCCAAAATATTATTTTCCAGCTTTGTTAAATCGATCCTAAATCTAATTGCCGCTATATTGCCAGGTGTCAGTTTTTTATGACTTTTGACTAAACCACTGCTGGTTTTAGCAACTTGATATTAGATTAGCTGAACAATTTCTCGTGCAAGCCCTCCTACTCTACTTTAGCCTGTAAAGTACTGAAGAGAACGCAAGGAGGTAAGGACAAGGAAGCTTTTTTCCCAATACCCCTCAAGAATGCTGAGTAATGAGTACTGAGTAATGAGTGCTGAGTGCTGAGTATTGAGTTTTGATACTTGGTAATACTGGGTTTTGAGTTTTAAACTTTAAAGTTTTTTAGTAATTATTATTTAATAACCATATTAGGGATGGGGCAAAACAGTTCCGAGTTGTGAGTAAGGAATCCTACTCATAACTCATAACTCATTACTCATAACTCAACATTCAGCACTACTTGTTGAGTCGCTATCATTAGACGAAACCATGACTGGTTGTTGATATAGTGGCACGGTGAATGTGACTGTTGAGCCAAGTCCTTCGCCCAAGCTATAAAAATGTACCTCACCGCCCATAGCCTCCACTAACTTCTGCGATATTACCAGTCCCAAACCTGTGCCGCCGTACTGGCGAGTGCGGGAGCCATCCACCTGAGAGAATAATTGAAACAGTTTATCTTGTTTGTCTAAAGAAACACCTATGCCCGTGTCTGCTACACGTACTCTCACCATGCCAGGAAATTGCTGATCTTGAAAGTTCGCCTTTTTGAGTACCAAATCAGCGCTGACAGTAACGCCGCCTTCATGGGTGAACTTGATGGCATTGTTCACCAAATTAAGCATCACTTGTAGTAACCGTTGATAGTTGCTTTGGACAATGATTTCATCGGAGGTAGCAGGCATTTGCATCCGAAAGCTAAGGTTTTTCATTTGTGCTTGGGGACGCATGAAACCTTCTACATGACTGAATAGCTCATCTAGCTTGACTGGAGCGTAAGCTAGCTCCATTTTACCAGCTTCGATTTTGGCAATGTCCAAAATGTCGTTGATGATATTCAGCAAATGTATCGATAAGTGATGAGCTTCTGCTAAAAACTGGTTTTGTTCTTCTGGATCATCAGCCATCCCTTCCAAAATCAGCTTCAAAAACCCAATCATACCGTTGAGGGGGGTACGAATTTCATGGGATACATTAGCCAGAAACTCACTTTTGAGGCGGGAAGCTTCTTCGGCTTTCTGACGCGCTACTTCTAATTCTTCATATAAAGTAGCATGAGCGATCGCAGTTCCCAATTGATCTGCTGCTTCTTTTGCCAGTTCTAATTCCGATTCTGTTAATGTATAGCATTCATCCTGCCAATTTAAGGCAACCAATCCATTAGCTTGGTCTTGATAGCAAGTCGCAACTACTAAAGTTTTCTGCCGCCCAGACTCTTTGTATCCAGGCACTTCCATCGTAACTGGTTCTAGGGTTGCCAAGGCTTGAGCAAAGGCAGGTTCAGAAGCTATATCTATGTCTGAGCCAAGCATTGATTTGAGTTCTGGCTGGCGATACTCAGCCTTCACCTGCACTTTTGAGCTTGAGGGCTGATAAGGACAAATAATGCAGCGTTCTAGCCGCAGTGCTTTCCCTAAACTATCAACTGTTTGCTGCCAAATAATATTTAAATCCAATGTCCTGCGAATATTTCTGGTAATGCGATTTACCAATTTTTGGTGTTGCTGTGAACGCAAAGCCAACTCTATTTGTGTGGGCGTTTTTGATGCCACACGCGCTTGCTTTTTGTTGAGTGTCGCTTGTACTAACCGTCCCATCACTAAAACGGTAGTAGCAGTGGTTCCCCAACTCGGCATAATCGGACTAATCACTAAGTCCAACTCAAATAATTCCTTCTGATAGCTAAACCAACACTGAAACCTTTCTGGCACCAAATTTGTCAAAATTCGGTGCAATCGTTCCAAGTAAGTAACCTTATCCACGGGGACAAAGGTTTGGGTCTGGTTTAGCTCGTCAACTATTTTTTCAGTATTTAACCCCAGGAGTTCGCTGTACTGCCAACAAAAGGTCAGATAGCGCCCTGCCCCATCTTGCGTATAAACCAACTCGGCTCCTAGAGTTGGTAATGAGCCATCAGTCTTACTGGTACTAGATTCCAGATTTTGGGAAAATACATTCGACAATTGGGAATTGGCAGTAATAGTCATTAATTGAGTTGGATAGACAAAGGGTATCCGACCGTAATTTTACTAAAGCCGCTGAAATTTATACATAAATTTTTACAGCTTTTTTGGGTTTGATGGGGTATTTTTTGGCGTTCTAAAAACCAGATTGGCAAACTTTACTTTTTTTAACTTGCATTGACAGTTAAATAATGGCGTCAATCGTTCCATTCACCGCGAGGAGGAACAGGAGTACGCACAGGCGTGCGCGTTAATTCGTCATCTCTGAGGATTTCACCCCGTAACCACTGGCGAATTGCCACCTCAATTACTTTACTTGGGTCATTGGTGAGATGCTGAATTTGCTCTAGTAACTCGGAGTCTAGGCGGACAGCGATTTCTACCTTATCGGCTTGTGTATTTTCCGCTTTGGTAGTTTTCTCTCTCATATTCATAGGTTTATATACTCTAAATTCTTTGAATTGGTTTTGTCTAAAGCTTTGTAAAGTAGTTATATTCATTATTTGGGCTAATTCGCTGAAAAATTTTCAAGGGCACAGTTAAATACTTCCCTGAAATAGCACCAAAGTAACAGCTTTAAGTTTTAAATCGCATTTTTCATATAACTGACTAGACAATGGCTCTAGAAGTTTTGCCGATAAACCAGCGATTATGGGCAATTACCAGTCGCAATTGCCCACGATCCCTACACGATCCCTACATGTACTTATTTACATTTATTGTACGCTTCTAGCTGTTGAATACTAGCAGCGACAAATAGACTTTCATAATATTCTTAAATGTCCACCTATTTAGATCGAAAGTTAAAGATGGGGTGAAGAGAGGCAGGGAGCAGAGGGGCAGGGGAGCAAGGGGAGAATAACTAATGACGAATGACGAATGACTAACTCAGCACTAAAAGCGGAGCGTCTTGGCTAAGAAAGCATTAAAATACATTAAGTAAATTGCCCTTTTAACTTTGGTTGCTGCTAAGGCAAAGATAGTATATGACTGACGTTCCCGCAGTTCGCATTCGCAATTTTTGTATTATTGCTCACATCGACCACGGGAAATCAACCCTCGCCGATCGCTTGCTACAAGCTACTGGCACTGTTGAAGACCGACAGATGAAGGAACAGTTTCTCGACAATATGGATTTGGAACGGGAGCGCGGCATTACGATTAAGCTGCAAGCTGCCCGGATGAACTACACAGCTAAGGATGGACAGCAGTATGTGCTGAACTTGATTGACACTCCGGGACACGTGGATTTCTCTTATGAAGTCTCTCGCTCTCTTGTTGCTTGCGAAGGAGCGCTATTGGTAGTAGATGCGTCCCAAGGTGTGGAAGCGCAAACTTTGGCAAATGTATATTTAGCATTAGAGAATAACCTGGAAATTATTCCAGTTTTGAATAAAATTGATTTGCCTGGGGCTGAACCAGAACGGGTAATTGGCGAAATTGAAGAAATTATCGGTCTAGATTGCAGTGGGGCAATTCTGGCTTCTGCTAAAGAGGGAATTGGGATTAATGAGATTTTAGAAGCAGTTGTCGAGCGGATACCGCCACCACCCAATACCATAAATGAACGCTTACGAGCGTTAATTTTTGATAGTTATTACGACAGTTATCGGGGAGTAATTGTGTATTTTCGGGTGATGGATGGCACCGTGAAAAAAGGCGATCGCATCCATTTAATGGCATCGGGTAAAGAATTTGAAATTGATGAATTAGGCGTTCTTTCTCCGACTCAAAAGCAAGTTGATGAACTGCACGCTGGAGAAGTAGGCTATTTGGGAGCGGCAATTAAAGCTGTCGCTGATGCACGGGTAGGAGACACAATTACCCTGAGTAAGGCGAAAGCAGATGCACCCTTACCAGGCTACGCAGAAGCGAACCCAATGGTTTTTTGCGGGATGTTCCCCATTGATGCCGATCAATTTGAAGATTTGCGGGAAGCCTTGGAAAAGCTGGAACTCAACGATGCAGCGCTGCATTACGAACCAGAAACTTCGAGCGCAATGGGGTTTGGGTTCCGTTGCGGATTCTTGGGTTTGCTGCACATGGAAATTGTCCAGGAACGTCTAGAGCGAGAGTATAACCTAGATTTAATCATTACAGCCCCCTCAGTGGTTTATAAGGTGATTACCCTCAAAGGCGAGGAACTGTACATCGATAATCCTAGCCGTTTACCTTCTCCCAACGATCGCGAAAGAATTGAAGAACCCTACGTCCAAGTCGAGATGATAACGCCGGAAACTTATGTTGGCAGCTTGATGGAGTTGTCACAAAATCGCCGGGGCATTTTCAAAGATATGAAATATCTCGCCCAAGGACGAACCACACTTACATACGAACTCCCCTTGGCGGAAGTTGTAACTGACTTTTTTGATCAAATGAAATCGCGATCGCGCGGTTACGCCAGTATGGAATATCACATCATCGGCTACCGTGAAAATCCTTTGGTGAAGCTGGATATCATGATTAACGGCGATCCTGTGGATTCCTTGGCGATGATTGTACATCGAGATAAAGCTTACAACGTCGGGCGGGCAATGGCAGAAAAGCTCAAGGAACTAATTCCCCGCCATCAATTTAAAGTGCCAATTCAGGCATCTATTGGCAGTAAAGTTATTGCCAGCGAACATATCCCCGCTTTGCGTAAAGATGTGTTAGCCAAATGCTACGGTGGTGACATCAGTCGCAAGAAAAAACTTTTGCAGAAGCAAGCAAAAGGTAAAAAGCGGATGAAATCTGTAGGTACTGTAGATGTACCGCAGGAAGCCTTTATGGCAGTACTGCGCTTGGATCAAAACTAATAGAATTCAGGAGTCAGGAGTCAGGAGTCAGGAGTCAGAATTCAGAATGAATTTGAGTCCGAATGGCGGATATCGCTACGCAAAGCGAGTCCGCATACTCCTGCAAAGCAGCAAGCTAGCAAAAGCGTCTGAATCTACTATTTTCAGTCCCCCACCAAAATTTTTTATTCTGAATTCTGAATTCTTTATTCTTCTTCAACATTCGTTAATTTTAATTACAACGCCTGTCAACAGCAGCCTCAAATGAGTTCCAGGCTGCTGCTGGCAGGTTAAACAATCCTTGAGTGTGCCTCTAGTGCGGGATTTCTAACAGAAAAAATGATAATTTATTGTAGAAATTCAAAACGTCATGAGCCGCAAGCAGCCCCAAGAACAACTCTCTGAGGCAGAGCAAAAGTATCGTACTCTCGTAGAACAAATTCCCGGCGTTGTTTACGTCTCACCGATTAATGACACTACAAAAGTTGCTTATATTAGTCCACAACTACAACAATTATTAGGCATTGCCCCTGAAGACTGGAATTTTGGTTTCTTTAATAGTTGGTTAGATTACACTCATCCAGAAGATCGCGATCGCGTTTGGCAAGCTGTAAATACTACAATTGCCACGGGAGAGCCTTTCAGTGTCGAGTATCGGATGATTAGGCGCGATGGCAGAATAATTTGGGTACGGGATCAAGCCAATCTCGTTCTCGATATCGATGGAGAAACTCAGGTACTTCAGGGTTTAGTATTTGATATTAGCGATCGCAAACAAGTAGAAGCTGCACTGCAAGAGAGCGAAGCGCGTTCTCGTGCCATCCTCGAAGACTCAAACGGAACTGATTGCTAGAGGCTTACCAGATGGCACTTTTACCTTTGTTAATGAAGCTTACTGTCGATTTTTTGGGCTGGAGCGAGACAAAATTATCGGTCAGCACTACAAACCTGTTGTGTTTGAGGAAGATCAAGAACGTGTGTTTAGTCTGGTAAATTCCATCAGCTTAGAAAATCCCGTTATTACCATTGAAAATCGCGTCGTAGCTTGCGAAGGGGTGCGGTGGACGCAATGGATTGTTCGAGGGATATTTGATCCGCAGGGGATGCTTGTAGAACTTCAATCTGTTGGAAGAGATATAACTGACCGCAAATTGGTAGAACAAGCTTTAAGTGAAAATGAGCAAAAATTCCGGGCGATTTTCAATCAAACCATTCAGTTTATCGGATTGCTTGAGCCGAATGGGATAGTATTAGAAGCGAACCAAACAGCACTGGACTTTGCTGGGATTAGTCGAGAAGAAGTCGTTGGCAAGCCATTTTGGAAAGCAAAATGGTGGACAATTTCTCTAAACACTCAAGAGCAATTAAAAACTGCGATCGCATCTGCTGCTAATGGTCAACCTATTCGCTATGAAGTTGACATTATAGGTCGAGATGGTCAAGCGATCGCGATTGATTTTTCAATGCGTCCCATACTTGATGAAACTGGGCGTGTGACACTACTCATTTCTGAAGGACGAGATATTACTGAATATAAAGTCGCGCTTCAGGAACGCCACAAAGCTGAAGAGGCATTACGCTCAAGTCAAGACTTTCTACAAAAGGTTGCTAATACCGTACCGCATATTTTGTATTTGTTTGACCTCTTAAAAGGAACAAGCATTTATCTGAATGAGAAAAGTGTGACTATTTTAGGCTACTCTCCAGAGGAATTTTGTAACGCAGATCCGCAGTGGTTCATGAATTGCTTTCATCCAGACGACAGACACCTCTGCTATGACATTCCAAGTCGCTTTGTTAACCTTAAAGATAATGAAGTACTTTCCACTGAATACCGATTCCGACACAAAAATGGAGAATGGCGTTGGCTAAATACACGAGAAGTGGTATTTGCCAGAGATGGTAACGGCGCTCCAACGCAGATTCTTGGCTCGGTAGAAGACATTAATACTCGTAAAGAAGCTGAAGTAATGTTGCGACAGCAAGCAGAGGGAGAACGGCTAATTACCGAAGTAACTCAACAGATTCGACAATCACTGAATTTGGAGGAGGTTCTGAATACAACAGTCAACAGTATTCGCCAGTGTTTGGGTTCAGATTCCGTGGCTATCTACCAGTTAGAATCTGACGGAAGTGGCAATTTTGCGGCGGAATCACTGAGTGATAACTATCCTCAGAGATTAGAACTGACAATGCAACCATTTTCGCTCAACCAAGATTTTAGCTACTATTACCAGGGATTACCTAAAGTCTTCCATGATATTCAGGAGTCTGATTTTTCAGCCGATCTTTTTGAGTTATTACAACTCTATCAAATTAAGGCTGCTGTAATAGTACCGATTTTGAATGGGGAGCATCTGTGGGGTTTACTCATTGCTCACCAGTGTGGCGCACCTCGTTATTGGCAAGCATTTGAAGTTAATTTGTTGCACCAACTGGCAAGTCAAGTAGCGATCGCTATTCATCAATCAGTACTCTACCAGCAAGTGCAAGCTGCCAATGAAGAATTACAAAGATTAGCTACTCTAGATGGCTTGACTCAAATAGCCAATCGCCGCCGATTTGATGAGTATCTTGAAGCTGAGTGGCAGCGACTTAAACGCGAGCAAGTGCCTGTTTCTTTAATTTTGTTCGATGTCGATTTTTTTAAACCCTACAATGATACTTATGGTCATTTAGCAGGGGATGATTGTTTGCGACAATTAGCAAGTTCCCTCAAAAATATTGTTAAGCGTCCAGCCGATTTAGTCGCTCGTTATGGTGGCGAAGAATTTGCTATCATTCTGCCTAATACAGAGATTCAAGGAGCAATCTATGTAGCTGAAACTATTAGACAAGCAATCCGCGACTTAGCCATTCCTCATACTCAGTCTCGCGTGTGCGATCGTGTTACCGTTAGTCTAGGCGTTGTTAGCATTGTGCCAAATTCCGAAATTTCGCCGACAGACTTGATTAATGCAGCAGACAAAGCACTTTATGTAGCCAAACAGCAAGGACGCGATCGAGTTCATGCCGTTTCTGTCGTTATCCCTTCTTGACACCTGGTTGCGAGAGGCTCAATTGTTCTAATTACGAATTATTACTATACCTTGCTTTTTATCCTTAACTTACAGTTAATCGCCTTTAACAAAATCACTGTTAAAAAATCTAAAAATTTTAGTAAAAGTACTCACTACATTGGCCAGACTTGTATTTTTAGGTAAATGTAGTTTGTTAGATATTTATAAAGTGTTGGGGAGTCTAGTAGATGAAGATACTGGTACTGAGTTGGGAGTTTCCACCAAGGATTATTGGGGGAATTGCGCGGCATGTGGCGGAGTTGTACCCAGAACTGGTAAAGCTAGGACATGAAATTCACCTGATTACAGCGGAGTTTGGTCACGCGTCGATGTATGAGGTGGTTGAAGGAGTAAAGATACATCGAGTACCAGTGGCATATAGTAACGACTTTTTCCACTGGGTAGTGAATCTCAACTTGAGTATGGGAGATCACGCTGGTAAGTTAATTTTAGAAGAAGGGCCCTTTGATTTAATTCATGCCCATGATTGGTTAGTCGGAGATGCTGCGATCGCTCTCAAGCATAATTTTAAAATACCACTAATTGCCACAATTCATGCTACAGAATACGGACGATATAACGGTATTCACACAGATATTCAAGGTTATATAAATGGCAAAGAAACCTTGCTAGCTTACAATGCGTGGCGGATTATTGTTTGTAGCGACTATATGCGCCAAGAAGTAGAACGAGCGCTACATAGTCCTTGGAACAAAATTGATGTCATTTATAACGGTATCCGAGCCGAAAAGAAACAGCATCATACAGATTTTCATGCTCTAGATTTTCGCCGCCAATTTGCCGCAGACGATGAGAAAATAGTTTACTACCTCGGTCGTATGACCTACGAGAAAGGTGTACCTATATTACTTAATGCCGCACCCAAAATCCTTTCAGAAATGGGAGGTAACGTGAAATTTGTGATCGTTGGTGGCGGCAATACTGACCATCTCAAGCGCCAAGCCTGGGATTTAGGAATTTGGCATCATTGTTATTTTACTGGTTTTCTCTCCGATGAATATTTAGATAAATTTCAGACTGTCGCAGACTGCGCGGTTTTTCCGAGTCTTTACGAACCCTTTGGGATTGTAGCTTTAGAAAGCTTCGCTTCTCGTGTACCTGTAGTAGTTTCTGATACTGGTGGTTTTCCTGAAGTGGTGCAACATACCAAAACAGGCATTGTCACTTGGGTGAACAATCCCGATTCTTTAGCTTGGGGAATTTTGGAAGTGTTGAAAAATCCAGGTTATCGCCAATGGCTGGTGGATAACGCTTATGAGGATTTAGAAAGACGCTTTAGCTGGCCGAAACTAGCCAAGCAAACCGAACGAGTATATCAGCAAGTTGTACAAGAGCGATCGCAAATACCTTGGTAATATAGATCCCCGATTTCTTGAAGAAATCGGGGATCTAAAATTTTATTTTAACTTGCATAAATCCTTAATCAACTTTGAACAATCCATAGCTCAATACGCTTGGGTTAGCGCCAAAAATCTTCAGTTGTGTAGGTTGGGTTGAGGAACGAAACCCAACATTTATGACTATATAAAATAAACTGCTATTTTGGGATAAATTATGAGCTAAAAAAGCTAATAATATTGTTTATTGTGGACTATTTCTACCTTGGATTCACGCTTCTATTTTTCAATCGCTGGCAATGATCAGGAAGAACTAAATGCTGAAAATAATTTAATTTGTGTTCCCAGTTATTCAGCATATTGGGTAACTATTCCCAGTAATTACGGAAGCATCTGAACAATCAATACCTAATCTATTTTAAATTTTATCTGGTCAGAATTAAACGCTACAAGCAATGTAGATATTTTCGCACAGTAGCACAGAGAATTAATGATCACTCTGCGTTATTTTGCGTTAACAAACAGTACAAGACCTGTACGCTGGAAATTCTACCCGATCTAGTGCCACAGTTAAGCTAGTGCGCGTCTCAATTGCATATTTTTCGTTAAGACTGTCCTAAGTCAATTGGTTATTCACAACAACAGATAAATGACTAATGACAAAGAACAAATTTCACGAATAAATAAGCAATTAAAATGCGTCACAGCCTAGCAATAATTGCAGTTTGCTCTAGAAGTTTAGTATGACAAAGGCATTCCCAAGCATAGCAAGGCGCTTGAAAAGTACAGGAATCAAGTTGTTGAAAATGGGAACCTTCCTAATAACCCGTTTTATTGCAAGCTGGAAACGCTTCTTTCTGGGTGATACTGTTGATGTTCGCCCCTCCACCTCTGACTCCTTTGATGTCCGTCCCTCCTTAGCGGGCCCAGTCCTGAGTTTGGGTGGGGGAGGCCCCGATGTCGATGATGCTATCCAGTGGATGATTAACCAAGTTAGAGGAGGTAGTAACTCCAGCACTAAAGTTAATGTTGTAGTTATCCGCACTAATGGTAATCACGATTACAATCGGCTAATTTATGCCATGAAGGGTGTAAATTTTGTGGAAACTCTTTTGGTTAGGGATAGACAAGAGGCAAACAAAGCTGAGATTTATGAAAAAATCCGAAATGCTGATGTAGTTTTCTTTGCTGGCGGGGATCAATGTCAATACATCCGCAACTGGAAAGATACCAAGCTTGAGGCTGCCGTTAAATCAGTTTACCTTAAGGGAGGTGGTATTGGTGGCACTAGTGCGGGTGCAATGATCCAAAGTGATTGTGTTTATGATGCTTGCGCTTCTTCCGAAAAAGGCATTGAAACTAGAGACGCACTTGAAGATCCCTACCGAGACATTACTTTTACTTACAACTTTTTCAATTGGAGTAATTTGAAGGGAACTATCGTAGATACACACTTTGACAGGCGGGAAAGAATGGGTCGAATTATGACTTTCATTGCCCGTCAAATTAAGGATGGTGTATCTAGCAGTGTTTTAGGTATAGCGGTTAGTGAAAGTACGGCGGTTCTTGTGGATAAAAACGGTTTGGTGAAAGTTATGGGTAGGGGTGCAGCATACTTTGTACTTGGCAATCATCTACCAGAAGTATGCGAACCCCGAAAGCCTTTGACCTTTTCCAATTACAAAATTTGGAAAGTTCGCAGTGGCGACACCTTCAACTTAAGAAATAGACCAACTTCTGGATACTATCTCAGGAGTGTCAAAAGGGGACGGATTGATTCAAATCCCTATTGAGTGGCAGGGCTGATTCTTCTCATTTAAAACAGGATTTGTCAAGATGGTTAGCAAGAAAATTGGGCGTTGCTGAATCAAGGGATGATTCTTGTAGGGTGGGCGTCTCGCCCGCCCTGAAATACATGGGACGGGCAAGATGCCCATCCCACAAAACTAGCAAAATCATCCCGCAAATATGCAACGCCGAAAATTGTAACTAAGGGTGACGGTGAGATGAACATTTAAGCACTTAAATAGGGAGAATCTCACCTTTGCAAATATATCAGGCGTGTTTTTACACTCATTGAGATGCTCCCCTTAAATATCAGTAAAATAGTTAATTTTATCGGCACGCTGATAACAAACCAATCAATTTTTAATTGCTAGAACCCTTGATTTTTAAAGCTATTTGGGGAATGTAACACGCCCAACACCCATAACATTTTCTCATTTTGAAAATAGCTTTCAGGAGCTTTTAGCTCACTTGGGTAAGGGAGGGTCAAATAAAAGTAATTTTAGAAAAGAATCTGACAGAACCTGAGCTTCGGTTTTGCTCGGCTCAACCTGGCATATATAAGATTTTGAAAGTAATTTCGGGCAATACTAGGCGCTGATGGGTTGTTGTTCAGATTCAATTAACTGATTATTAGGTACATCAAATCTAATAGTACTAGCTGCCCAGTCTTTAAAATCGGGTGCTAGCCAGACTAGCTTACGCAGAATTTCATCATTGACCCACAACACCAAGGGAAACTGAAACTGTTTGCGAAACTCATCTCGCATGATATTGGTACTAATAATCAGTTGGTTAATTGCCACTACAGATTCTAAGCCTCGTACCATCAAAGCTTCGGGTTGAGTAGTACCAATTTCACTGGTAATAGCTGTGTACAATTTGTCAGCAGAAGGTGAGAGCAAAATTTCGTGAATATCTGCTGATGAAAATTCTGTTAACAAATTCAACACTTGCTGCTGCTTTTGAACACAGTTGCAACACGCCAATAACAGTGAAAACTGTCCACCGGAAACCATCATCGCCCTTGCTAGTCTCTTAGTGGCTGCTGTGCTGCTAACTGTGCCGTTTTCTGAATTAGTTAAGCCGATCATTAAAAACACCCTTCTTTTGATTTTCAAACATATTCAGTAATTCTACCCTATTAATTTTTATTTAAAAGTGTTAATTGGGTAACTTTGATGACTTGTCTCTGTAATATTAAGCATTATATAACGAACAAGCAGATGGTGCATTATCTCATATTCACAATTAAAGGATAATGTAAAGATAATATCAACACAATGTCAGTAATAGGGGACAAGCGAAGAATTAACAATTGAATTATCACTGGATTTTCATAGATTTTTGCATCTGCTAGCAAGTAAGTAATTTTTTGTTAAGCCACAGTAAAAAAAATACTCGGTAAAAGTCTAACAGTAAATGTTAGCAAGTGGCAAAACTTATAGCAGTTTTCAAACGCACTCCTACTTAAACATTAGGTTTTCCATGTCACCCTCCTCTTGTGGTTGCACTATAACTTTGCTTCACGCTAACACCAGTTATCTACAGCAGTAAACCCCCTACAGCATGAGTTCACCGCGTCACTGTGTCTTCTCAACAAGCTATCTGGGGAGGGATATTGAGTGTGGAGTAGTAAAATAGTCTCAGCACAAGATGCAGAAATCTTGTTGCATTAAAGCTAACTCATCCGTTTGATAGAACTGTAAATATAAGATGTCGCTCCGTTAGTGGAGGACAGGGAATATTTAGCTTTCTAAGATCGATTTAGAACATCTGAACTATAACAACCAGACAAGTTTGGAATTTGCTCAATTGCTCCATTTTTTGAGGTTGATAGCCAATAACAAACTTATGTAAATATTTATTTTTTTTTGGAAACCAATCAATTAGGAATATAACACCATGCTATTTAAAGATCGGAGGTTTGCGGGTCAAGTTTTGGCTAAGGAGTTAAGCGCTTATGCTAACGACCCAAATGTTCTGGTATTAGGGCTACCAAGGGGTGGTGTACCCGTCGCCTTTGAAGTTGCCAAAACGTTAAATGCCCCCTTAGATATTTTAGTGGTACGTAAATTGGGTGTACCCGATCAAGAAGAACTAGCTATGGGAGCGATCGCTTCTGGTGGTGTGCGGATAGTCAATAAATATATTATCAACCTGGAAAAGATATCCGATGAAGTAATTGCCAGAGTGGCGGTGCAAGAAGAACGGGAGTTAGAGCGGCGGGAACGGCTTTATCGGGGAAATCGCCCCTTAAGAGATTTGAAAGGACGTACAGTCATCTTGGTAGATGATGGTTTAGCCACAGGTGCAACGATGTGGGCTGCTGTTGTAACTGTGCGAAAACAGCAACCTGCTCAGATTGTGATTGCTGTGCCTGTGGCTGCACCTGAAACTTGCCAAGAGTTAGAAACTGAGGTTGACGAAATCGTTTGCATCTCCAGACCCAGACCGTTTCAGAGTGTTGGTCTTTGGTACGAAAACTTTCCTCAAACGACCGATGAAGAAGTCCGCGACTTACTCGCAAAAGCGGCAAAGAACGGTGAAGCAATACCTCTTGGTACGTAGATAAAGATTAAGTTTATGAGATGGTCTTAACTCACCAACTGAAGTTTTAACGGGACAGAACTCAAATGGCGTGATGATAGCGGTTCGGATTAGTAACGTTGCCGATACAAAAACGTCGATCGAGTATACAAACTAATTGATATGGTTGAATAATGCTGAGTTCATCTAGAAACGGCACTCGATGTTTCACAATCCATACTCAATAATCCCCAGGAATAAATATGTCTCTTATTCCAATACCTTAGCCAAAATAAGAGGATGAGGAGAGAGGGCCGATGTAGTAGAGTTATTGTCTCTCACAACGACAACTCAAAAACTACAATCAGCCCATGTCCGATATCTTATCACTGCTACAATGCTTGCTACCGCAGATAAACGCTACGACGATGCGGCAATTGAACCAGATAATCCTGGCTATGTTAGCGATGAGCGGACGAGTCACGATGTTGGGAATTTCCCGTTGGGCAGGCATTGGTGGTAGTTATCGGACGATGTTGCGGTTTTTTCATACAGTAATACCTTGGGCTACATTGTTTTGGCTATTTTTCCGCAAGCATTTGTTCCGTGCGAATGAGGTATATTTGCTTGCAGGAGATGAAGTTGTAGTCAGTAAATCGGGTAAAAAGACTTATGGATTAGATAGATTCTTTTCTAGCCTAGCCAATAAACCGATATCAGGATTATCTTTCTTTGTATTATCATTAGTGAGTGTTGAACAGAGGCACTCGTTTCCGATTCAGATAGAACAGGTAATAAAGAAAGATACTCAAACAAAAAGTACCTCGACAATCGAAAAACCAAACAAAAAAGAAAAGCGTGGGCGTGGACGACCAAAAGGAAGTAAAAACAAAAATAAAAAGGAAGTGATATTAACATCTGAATTAATACTAATTCAGAAAATGATTGGTTCACTATTCAAGTTATTAGCTAACTCTATTTCCCTCACCTACTTGGTAGTAGATGGTCATTTTGGTAACAACAATGCTTTGCAGATGGCACGTCTTGTCAACTTGCAGATAATTTCCAAATTGCGCCATGATTCAGCATTATACTTCCCTTATGAAAATCCTGACTCCAGTAAGCGCTCTCGTCGTAAATACGGTGATAAGCTAGACTATCGTAATATACCTGACAAATACTTATGTAAAAGTGCTATTGAGGATGATATTCAAACTGATATTTATCAAGCCACTCTTATTCACAAAGAATTTGCCCAAGCTCTCAATGTAGTGATTTTGGTCAAAACCAATCTTAAAACTAATGCTTGCAGCCATGTAATTATTTTTTCTAGCGACCTAACTCTGTCATTTGAAAAAATTATCGACTATTACAAACTCCGTTTCCAAATCGAGTTTAATTTTAGGGATGCCAAGCAGTTTTGGGGATTGGAAGATTTTATGAACCTGAGCCAAACTGCCGTGACTAATGCTTCTAATTTAGCATTTTTTATGGTCAATTTATCCCACCATCTTCTCGCTGATTTCCAGCAACTCAATCCCGGTTCTGGCATTATTGACCTTAAGGCTTACCATCGTGGTTTTCGATATGTTCGTGAAATGTTAAAAATGCTTCCCGAAATCCCTGAGCCTATTTTATTAACCCAGATTTTTGCCAAGCTTACTTCTTTAGGACGTATTCATCCCGTTTCCACTGGCGTTGAACCCTCGTAAATTGGCAGAGGTATTGTTATTCAAAACAAAGTGGTAATCATCACCGGAGCCAGCAGTGGTTTAGGCGAGGCAACTGCGAAGCGACTTGCTGCTAGTGGAGCCAAACTGATGCTGGCTGCCAGACGCGAAGATCGTCTCAAAGAATTGGTTGGAGCGATCGCTAAATCAGGAGGGACTGCAACCTATCAAGTAACGGATGTGGCAGATTGCGCACAGATGGAAGCCTTAGCGAAGGAAACTTTGAGTACATACAGCCGGATCGACGTGCTAATTAATAATGCCGGGTTGATGCCGCTTTCTCCCCTCGACCAAGTAAAGGTGGAGGAGTGGGATCGGATGATCGATGTGAACATTAAGGGTGTCCTCTATGGCATTGCTGCCGTGTTACCAATTATGCGTCAGCAAAAGTCTGGTCACGTCATTAACCTATCGTCAGTGGCTGGACATAAGGTGTTTGCGGGAGCAGCAGTCTACTGTGCCACTAAGTACGCAGTGCGGGCGATTTCTGAGGGGCTGCGGTTAGAGTCAAATGGTGAAATCCGTTCGACTAATATCTCACCAGGAGCCGTTGCCACCGAACTGACTAATACGATTACCGATCAAGACACAGCAGCAGGAATTAATCAACTTTATACGATCGCCATTGATGCAGATGCCATTGCCCGTGCGATCGCATACGCCATTGAGCAACCCGATGATGTTGATGTGAATGAAATGATCATTCGTCCGACACGTCAAGAACTTTAGATTTCGGCTTCCAGAGCAAGCATTCCGCTCAGATCAACTCTCAAAAAGTAGGCTTGGGACTAGATTTACTATTTGAAGTGGAAAAAGTTATTCTTAAAATTCAGCAAAACCCAAATTTAGGAACCCCACACAAGATTGAAGGAATACGTCGTGATGCTATTCAACGTTTTCCCTATCTNGATTTTTATACGGTGCTTGAAGAAGTGATATCATGTCCGCCAAATTACCCA